>JAFGGY010000158.1 GCA_016930365.1 Prolixibacteraceae bacterium
GGATGATTAAATTCATGCGAGTTCCCCCGAAAAATCGGGGCAGGCTATACGATACCATAAAAACAAACAATTTAATCGTATGAAAAATAAATATCTGAAAAGCGATTTACTACCCTTTGTTAAATGGCTGGTAGTGTTTATGACGCTGTTTTTCTATTTGCAAATAGAAGGGCGTTTTAACCTCTATTTTATGGAACAATGGCAACTCTTTTTGAACGATTGGGCGTATGTTGGCTCTACACTTTGGCAACCTGGTGGGGTGGTTCAGTTGGTATCCGGCTTTTTAATCCAGTTTTTTGTTTATCCGTTTTGCGGGGCATTTATTTTTGCGCTAATACTAACGTTGATTGGGTTTTTCATAGCTTCGGTATTCGCAAAGTTGGCGTCTGGTTTTAGGCTTTACGTATTCGCTTTATTGCCGGTAGTTTCGTTGTTGTTTTTGCAACATAGTGTAAATTATCAGTTGGCCGGAACCATTGCTTTTTTACTTTTTTCGGTAGGATTGAACTATTATTTTAAAATACATACACTAAAAGGCAGGTTGTTATTTGATAGTTGTGTATCGTTAATGCTATATTTATTGGCAGGTCCTGTCGCTACATTGTTTATCGTTTGTGTGTTGCTTATCGAATTGTTTAAACATTTCCGGAGCTCCTACCTTTTTCTTATCCCCGGGGTAATTGTTTATTTATCAGCTAACTTAAGTTTAAGACTGGGCGTATCCGGAGATATTAAACAGTTGTTATTGCCCCACGGATATTTTGAATATTCTCAAAATGAGCTAATGGTTTACCAAACGTGGATTTTTATGCTTGCTCTTTTGTCGCTGGCTTTGCTTTTGCATTGGGTGAAAATAGTAAAGCGAAGTGTGTGGCAAACCGGTCTGGTGCTTCAATTTATTGTTGTTATTGGGTATGCATTCTATTGCCCTTCGTTTATGATTGATACCCGAAATGAACTTTTTAAAGAGCTGGAACATTATATAGGCCTTGAGGATTGGGATATGGTGCTGAAACGAAGCCAGAACAAAGGCACAAACAATTATCTCTGTCAGAATTGTCGAAACCTGGCTCTTGCCGAGAAAGGTGAATTGGCCGAAAAATTATTTGAATATCCGCAGGCAGGCATTCAAAATATTACTATTAATTGGGACAAAACAATCTATGTTTCTGCATTGCTGAGCGATGTGTATTTTTCGATGGGGCACATAGCCATGTCTCAAAGAATGGCATTTGAAGCAGGCGGAAATGAAAACGGCAATAATTATAATCCGCGTATGCTTAAACGTCTGGTACAAACCAACCTGGTTTATGGACATTACCGGGTAGCCGAAAAATACATTGTTCTACTCGAAAAATCACTTTATTACCGAAAATGGGCACGTTTACAGCGTAAGTTCCTGAACAACGACAGTGCCATTGAGGCTGATTCATTGCTGGCAGCTAAGCGCAGATGCTTATTTCCCGAAAAATCAATATCCGGAAACGACGGCATCAATGTTGATTTGAAATATATCATTGAGCATAACCCTTCGCACCAGGCTTCTATACAATATTTAAGTGCTATGTATCTTTTGCTTAAGGACATACACAGTTTTAGAGAATTGGTTGAATATTATTACGAAACACCTGCATTACCCTATTTGCCCAAAGCTTTCCAGGAGTGTATGATGTTGTTTACATCATCCGATCCGGAAATTATCGATTATTACAATATTTCCGACGAGGTGGTTCAGCGTTATCAAACATTCCGCACAATCAAAACCGACGAGGTTGTTCAGGAATACCAAAATATACTGAACCACAAAACAGATAAAAAAGCTACATACTGGCATTATCTGTTATGTTACACCGAAAACAATTAGAAACGAAATGCAGAAACTTAATTTCAAAATATGGTTCGTTGTGGTACAAGTGTTCATGCTTTTTTCGTGTACTGAAGAAATACATATCGAGGAAAATTTGGACAAATTTCCCGCAATTTTCCCCGATTACACCGAAGTTACCATCCCTGTTAATATTGCCCCGCTTCATTTTGCTATGAGCGATTCGTTGAAAAATAACGAGGCTTATGCTTTTTTCGAATCCCTTACCGAATCGATTAAAGTTAAAGCCAAAAATTGCCAGTTTTCAATTGGCTATTCCGACTGGAAGAAATTGACTGCTGAGTCTAAAAACAAAAGCATTCAAGTTACGATTGTGGTAAAAAGAAATGAAAAGTGGGCTGCTTTCAAACCTTTCAATCTTTTTGTTTCTCCCGATTTGATTGATCCCTATATCGCATACCGGCTTATTGAACCCGGTTATGAAACATGGGGAAACATGGGCATATATCAGCGTTGCATAGAAAATTTTAAACAGACCCCAGTTGCAACAAACAAAACTACCGATAATAATTGCATGAACTGTCACTCTTTTTGCATGCAATCTCCCGATAAAATGCTTTTTCATATGCGTAAAAATTTTGCGGGAACTTTTTTGATTAATGGCGATAGGGTAGAAAAGCTCAATACCAAAACACCACAAACCATTTCGCCACTTGTATATCCTTCGTGGCACCCATCGGGTAATTTTGTTGCTTCTTCGGTTAACGAAACAAAGCAAATGTTCCACAGTACCGATCCAAACCGCATTGAGGTGTTCGATTATAAGTCGGATGTGGTAGTATATGATGTTGATAAACATGAGATTTTTACATCGCCTTTATTGTTTTCTGAATCAGCGTTTGAAACTTTTCCTACTTTTTCACCTGATGGAGAGACTTTATATTTTTGCTCGGCCGATAGCATGACCATGCCCGATGATTACGATAAGGTGAAATATAGCTTATGTTCTATCTCGTTTGATGCCAAAACCCGCAAATTTGGGAATAAAGTTGACACCTTATATCACGCACGTAAAAACGGGAAGAGTATTTCTTTTCCCCGTGTATCGCCTGATGGGCGTTACCTGATGTTCACACTTTTCGATTATGGTAATTTTTCGATATGGCATCGTGAAGCCGATCTGTATCTTATGGATTTGACAAACAATTCGCTCATTGCCCTGAACAATCTTAATAGTGATGAGACTGAAAGTTATCATTCGTGGAGCAGCAACAGCCGCTGGGTCGTTTTTAGCAGTCGTCGTATCGATGGGCTATACACACACCCTTTTTTTGCACACATCGATGAAAAGGGCAAGGCTTCAAAGCCTTTTATTCTGCCACAAGAGCAAGTTGATTTTTATATGCAATTCATGAAATCGTTTAATATTCCTGAATTTGTGAAGGGCGAAATAACGATGAGTCCTTACCAAATAACACAAAAAGCCCGTAAAGACAAAGGTGTAGATGTACTGTTTAATAAGTAATTAACAAATGACAGCGAAATATAATACAATACATTTTGATAATTTAAAGACACGGGTAACTTACAGCCTGTTTGGAGAGAGGAATAGGGTAACAGAATTTCATGCCATAATAGAGCTTACCGATTATGATTCGCCAGCCGCTGAACAATTCGACAAATTGAATGATTCTGTTTTGCAGTTGTTTTCCTGTCCTTTTTTGGCAAATGTTTCGATAGTTTGGAAACGCTATTTTGTAAGCGATGCCGCTAATCAATTTGGTTTTCTTCAACAAACAGAAAATGAGGCGGTATCGGTGGTGCAGCAGTCTCCACTTAATGGCAGCAAAGCAATACTTTGGGTTTATGGGGTAGAAAATGTAAAAATGGAAGTAATGCCTGATGGTGCGGTTATAATGAAACGACCGAATTACGCACATGTTTTTTATACGCAGTTGCACGAAAAGACAGGTAGCTCTTTTCAGCAAACAACCCGTGTTTTTGAAAAGTACATAACGAGTCTTGGCAACCTACATTCAACACTCGAAGCGAATTGTATCCGCACCTGGCTGTTTATACAAAATGTGGATAATCAGTATGCCCAAATGGTGGAAGCCCGAAAGTTGCTCTTTGACGCAGAAAACATGACTTCCAATACACATTACATTGCCAGCACGGGAATTGAAGGGAGATACATCAACCCCAATGTTATTGTTTTAATGGATGCGTATGCTATTCCTGAAATAAAGAAAGAGCAGATTATTTATTTGAATGGAGCAAGCCATTTAAACCCTACGCATGAGTATGGGGTTACTTTCGAACGTGGAACCATTGTTCAGTTTGGCGATCGCAGACATGTGTTTATTTCGGGCACAGCCAGCATTAATAATTCAGGCCAAGCTGTTCACCTGTTGAATATTGAAATGCAAATCAACCGGGTGCTTGAAAATATAAGTGTTTTGCTCCAGGAAGCAAATTGCGAAATGGATGATATAGCCTATCTCATTATATATCTTCGCGATATTGCTGATTATAAAACCGTTGAATCGTATATCGAAAACAAATATCCACACATCCCCAAGGTTATTGTATTGGCACCCGTTTGCCGACCAGAATGGTTGATAGAAATGGAATGCATGGCTGTAAAATTTATAAAGGATTCTCGTTTTGCGTGTTATTAGTAATGATTAATGAATTTTAGGTAGTTCTGTCGAAGGCAATTTGAAACGATTGAAATCAAAAGATGCGATGGAGATAACTTGTTATGCAACAGGTATTTCGAAGCTAAATGTGCTGCCTTCTCCAGGTGCGCTTTCAATATCTAAGCGGGTGCCCATCATTTCGAGAAAATCAGTACATACTTTTAGTCCCAGCCCGGTTCCCTTTTCGGTGTTGGTGCCGTGTGTGCTGTAAATGGTATGTCTATCGTTAATTTTATCGATTTGTTTCTGCGTAAGGCCAATGCCCGAATCCTTGATGAGTATTCGTGCTTTATTTTGTGATGTTTTGACGATTATGGCGATCGCTCCGCCGGGATTGGTAAATTTTACGGCATTGATAAAAAGATTGCGTACCACGAAAAGCAGCATGTTCTTATCGGTTCGGATTGTTAAATTTTCAGGAAATTGTTTGGTGACTGTGATTTTTTTGAGATGCGCAATTTCTTGCAGGGCTTGTATATGCGAAGCGCAAAACGAACCCAGTATAAAATCTTCAATGAGTGGTTCAATGCGTTTTGTCTGGCTCAGAGTCCACTGTAATAGGTTGTCGATTAGTGTATAACTTGCGTTTGTGGCAATTTTTAGCTGTTCAACATATTCGCGAGCCTCTTTTGGTGAATGATCGATAGCTTCGTCGAGCAAATCGGTAAAGCCCATAATCGATTGCATGGGCGATTTTAAGTCGTGCGATAAAATAGAAAGAAAGGTGTCGCGCGTAGCGATTGTTTGTTCAAGTTCGTCCTTTGCCAGTTTTAGTTCATTTTCAATCGTTTTTCGGCTGCTAATGTCGTGAATAAAAGCGATTAGACGCTTTTTACCTTTAATCGTGGCCCATTTTGTGCATATCTCGGTGGAAAAAAAGCTTCCGTCTTTTTTCATGTTTACTCGTTCGGCATATGCATCGCCGGTAAGATGTTCGTCGCGGATATGTTCGGGCAGGGTGGCAGCATAATCGGGTGGTACAAGTTTGCTGATGTGGACGTTTTTTAGCTCGCCGGGTTGGTATCCAAACATTTTTTCAGCAGCCTGGTTGCAGTCGATAATTGTTCCGGTTTCATCTTCAATAAAAATACCATCGGTAGCGATATCGAAAAGTGTTTTAAACTCCGAATGGGAAATTTCTTCCTTAATGGGTTGTTCCTTAAAACTCATATTGATGAAAATAATGAAGCCAGGCATATCAGGCCGTCAAAACCAGTTTTTACAAATAAGCCAGAAATTTAAAAAATAAAATGAAAGCAAAACATGATTTATAGAATATTTTAAATCGTAGGCAAGGTAAAATAAAAAGTGCTGCCTGTTTCTCCCGATTTTTCATCGGGATTGCTTTCGACCCATATTTTTCCCTCGTGTTTTTTTACAAATTCTTTACAAAGTATAAGCCCAAGTCCGCTGCTGGGTTCGTTTTGTGTGCCTTCGCGCTTAACCGATTTGCTTATTTTAAAGAGGTCTTTCTGGATTGATTTGCTCATGCCTATACCCGTATCGGCTACCGATACCACAATTTGTTGGCTGTTGTTGGCCGATGGAGTAGCTTTTAGGGTGATTGTACCTTCTTTATGGGTGAATTTTATGGCATTTGAAATGAGGTTGCGCAAAATCGTTTCGAGCATGTAGCGGTCGGCGCGTACCTTTGTGTTTTTAGGAATATGGTTGATTATTGAGATGCTCTTTTTGTTGGCTGTTTCAATAAGGCTTTCGATGCTTTTTTCTGCTTTTTCAAACAGATCAAGTATTTCGGGAGTGAAACTTCCAGATCCGCGTTGTACCATCGACCAGTCGAGCAGGTTGCTGAGTAAATCGTACATGTTGTGAGCCGATTTGTCGAGGCTTTGGGTGAGCCCATGCAGTTGATCGTCGTTGAGATTGTGCATTTCGTTGGCTATTAGGTTGGTGATGCCCATGAATGTGTTAAACGGGCTACGAAGATCGTGTGCGATGATGGTGAAAAAACGGTCTTTTTCGGCATTAATTTTTTTTAGTTTCTTGTTGGTTTGGCGAATTTCTTTTTGATGTTTAATTTCCTGGCTAATGTCTTCTTTGATACCTACAAAGTGGGTTATTTTCCCATATTGGTCGATAATCGACGATATCGATGTTTTTTCCCAATAAAGTTTCCCGTTCTTTTTTTTGTTTAAAAGTACTCCGATCCATTCTTTTCCCAATAGGATGGTATTCCATAAGTTCTCGTAGGTGCTGAGCTCGGTTTTACCCGATTGCAGAATGCGTGGGTTTCTGCCAATTACTTCTTCGCGGCTGTAACCCGATGTTTCGGTAAATCGTGGATTTACGTATTCGATGGTACCATTAATATCTGTAATCACAATCGATACAGAACTGTGTTTCACGGCCTGTTCGAGTTTGTGCGATTGTGCTTCGGCACTTTTTCGTTTGGTAATATCGTGAAAGTTAATAAGAATGCCGTTGATGGCCGGGTTTTTTAAATGGTTGGTTGCCGATATTTCAATGTTGTGATAGCTGCCATTGTGATGAAGAAACCGTAGGTCGATAAGCTTTGAGGTTACTTCTCTCCGAAGCATTTTAAAGAAATGATTTTTTAACTCTTGATGGTCGTCGGGGTGTACAAAATCGACTACGTTTTTATGTAAAACTTCATCCGTTTGCCAGCCAAAATGACTGGTAATGTTTGGGGTTATAAACGAGCAAAAGCCTTTTAAATCGACTATGGCAATAACATCCCAGATGCCGGCAATCATTTGCTTGTGTTTTTGCTCGCTACGAATCAGGTGCTCGGCAGCTTGCTTGTTCTCGAGGTATAGCCCCGTTTGGTTGGCAAAAAGCGCAGCAATACGGGTGTTGGGTTTAAGTTTTCGGGGGTAAAGTATGGTAAAGTCGCCTGCAATCATCTGGTCTTTTTTAATTTTTACCAAATGAGCTTCTCCAAGGTCAAAAGCATTTTCTATGTTTTTTATGTCTTCCTCTGAAATGATATGCCCGGCAAGTTCGCCCAGATTTTTGAAAATGGTAGTTGTGTTATTTTTTATTTTTTCCTCGCGCAAGCGATCGCGATTCCAAACCCGGCTAAGGATGTTCATTTTATTTAACTTAATGCTTTCGGGGGTTTTGTGCGGGTTTTTTACCGAAACAGCTATGGTTTTAAAATTCCAAGTTCCTGGTTGATACAGGTTGAACGATACAATTTCTGCATCCGAAAGCTTAAGCATAGTGTCGGCAAGTTCCTGGTACGAAACATCATCGCGAATGTTTCGTATAAAATCTTCGGAAGCTTGCAACACCAAATCCATTTTTTGACGTTCAAGTACTTCTTTGTCGATATCCTGAAAGGTGCCAATTATTTTTACGGTGTTACCTTGTTTGTCGCAATCGGGTTTAGCACATACATTAACCCATTTCGGATTTTTCTTTTCGGTAATAATTTGAAGCTCAAGATCAATGGGTATTTGTTTTTGGATGCATTGCTCTATGGCTTTTGCCAGTACTATTTTATGTGCGGGAATGTAAAATGTGAACGCTTTATCGAGCGATGGTGTAAAATGTTCGTCGGCTTCAATAATGTTGAAAATCTCATTGGTGTAGTATAGTTTATTGGTATTCAGGTTAAGCTCCCATCCCCCCACACGGGCAATTTTGTTGGTTTCGTTTAAAAGCGACTGGTTTTGCGAATATTCTTCGATTTGGCTTTCCGATACAAACAAGCCATTATTTTGCTTTTCTCTCAGCTTTTGATTTTCGGCTTTAAGTATCTCTATTTGTTTTTTGAGCAACGTAATATTTTGGTTGTTCATACTTTTCTGCTTTAATTTTGAAGCTATAATTTACGCAATTCAATGGTTTAAATGCAAACTGTTGATGTGTTTTTACCTAAAACGGAAATCTGTTGATGCTGGTTTAAGGTAGGCTTGCTTTTATTCGACTTGAGCGTTCGCAGCGCTGGTTGCTGAATAAATCTGGTGAAGCAGGCTGTAGGCGCTATCAATGCTTCTTACTTTGTCGAATGCCAGGCTGAGCTTGTTTTTCCCTTCTTTTATACGGCATTTCGATGGGTTTTGTTGTATCCATTGTAATATTTCCATAAAAACAGGCGATTTATAGAATAACGAATCTTGCTCGCCAATAAAATGGCAAATCATTTTTCCATTTTTCAGAATTACACGTTCAAGCCCCAGTTGAATGGCCAGCCAGCGTAGGCGTACAATTTCAATCAGGTCGGCAGCGGGTTGTGGTATATCGCCAAAACGGTCAATAAGGCTGTTTTTAAAGGTTTCGAGTTCGGCTTCTGCTTCAATATTGTCGAGGTCGCGGTACAGGGCCATTCGCTCGGCAATGCTGTTTACATAGTCTTCGGGAAAGCGCAACTCCATGTCGGTTTCGATGTTGCAGTCGTTTATGAATTTTAGATTGAGGAAGGCTTTGTTGGCGGCGTCTTTTTCGCGTTCGGCAAACACTTCCTTAAATTCGTCCTGTTTCAATTCCTGTACGGCTTCGTTCAAAATGCGGTGATAGGTTTCGTAGCCAATGTCGGCAATAAAACCGCTTTGTTCGGCGCCCAGCATATTTCCGGCACCGCGTATGTCGAGGTCGCGCATGGCAATGTTGAATCCGCTGCCCAGCTCCGAAAACTCTTCAATGGCTTTAAGCCTGCGCCGTGCTTCCTGCGAAAGGGAGCTCATAGGAGGCGCCAACAAGTAGCAAAAAGCTTTTTTGTTGGAGCGCCCCACACGTCCGCGCAGCTGGTGCAGGTCGCTGAGGCCAAAATTTTGTGCATTATTGATGATAATAGTGTTGGCGTTGGGTATGTCGAGTCCGCTTTCGATTATGGTGGTTGCAATTAGCACATCCTGGTCGCCGTTAATAAAATCGAGCATTATTTTTTCGAGTTTGGCGCCTTCCATCTGGCCATGTCCTACGGCCGTACGGGCATGTGGGCATGCCTTTTTAACAAAAGATTCAACTTCGTAAATGTTTTGTACCCGGTTGTGGATAAAGAAAACCTGTCCGCCACGGTCAATCTCAAGTTCGATGGCTTCTTTGATGATGCTTTCGTTAAATCCATGTACCTCGGTAACAATGGGATAGCGGTTTGGTGGCGGAGTTTGAATTATCGAAAGGTCGCGGGCACCCATAAGCGAAAATTGCAGGGTGCGCGGAATGGGCGTGGCGGTTAAGGTTAGTGTATCAACATTCACTTTTAGCCGCTTGAGCTTTTCTTTTACCGATACTCCAAATTTCTGTTCCTCGTCGATAATGAGCAGCCCAAGGTCTTTAAATTGTATATCTTTGCCCACCAGCCGGTGCGTGCCAATTATAATGTCAATTTTTCCTTCTTTTAGGCCGGTAAGGGTTTCTTTTATATCCGATGTTTTACGTAAGCGGCTTATGTAGCCAATTTTTACAGGGAAATCTTTTAATCGTTGTGTAAATGTTTTGTAATGTTGAAGCGCCAAAATGGTGGTTGGTACCAACACGGCTACCTGTTTGTTGTCGGTGGCCGCTTTAAACGCAGCACGTATGGCTACTTCGGTTTTGCCGAAACCTACATCGCCGCACACCAGCCTATCCATGGGCATTAGCTTTTCCATGTCTTCTTTTACCGTCTGGGTGGCTTTGTATTGGTCGGGGGTGTCTTCGTACATAAACGAAGCTTCAAGTTCTTGTTGCATAAACGAGTCGTTCGAAAATGCATACCCTTTCTCTTTTAAGCGTTCGGCATACAGGGCAATCAGCTCTTTGGCTATGTCTTTAACCTTGCTTTTTGCTTTTTTCTTCATTTTCTGCCATGCCGAAGTGCCAAGCTTGTTCAGGTTGGGTTCGGTGCCGTCCTTGCCTTTGTATTTCGAAATGCGGTGCAGCGAATGAATATTAACCAGCAGGGAGTCGTTGTCGCGATATACCAGCCTTACCGCTTCCTGAACTTTCCCGTTCACTTCGGTTTTTACCAGCCCTGCAAATTTGCCTATACCGTGGTCGATGTGTACCACGTAATCGCCGGCGTGTAGTTTGTTCAGCTCTTTTAAAGTGATGGCTTCCTTGGCACGGTTCGAACTTTGAAGTTTGTAACGGTGATAGCGTTCAAAAATCTGGTGGTCGGTATATAAAACGATTTGCAGGTCGCAGTCTATAAAACCTTCGTTTAAGGTAAATGCCAATGGCGTAAATTTTACATTGAGACCACGGTCGCTAAAAATGGCTTCGAGGCGTTCTATTTGCTTCTCGTTGCCCGAAAGGATATATGTTTCGTAGCCATTTTGGCTATTCTGTTTCAAATCGGCGGCCAGCAAATCAAAATTTTTATTGAACTCGGGCTGTGGAGCAGTAGCAAACTCAATGGTTTCATTTTTATTGAAATGGCTACGCATTCCAAATTCAATGTTATTGAAATTTGCAGCTAACTTTTTAAATGTTGCTTTATCGCAAAGTTGCTCCTGCCTGAACAGGCGTTCTTCGGAATCGATGCGTTCGTTGTTGGTGTAAAAGCTGTCAATTTGTTCGAGGGTATATTCAAAATCGCGGAATGCCAGATAGAAATTTTTGGGCAGATATTCTAAAAGTTCAACCCTGGCTTCATTTTCAACTTCGTTTTGAATGTTGGGAATGATGGAGATATGGCTGAACTTTTTGACTGACAGCTGGGTGTCGATATCAAAGCTGCGAATGGTTTCAACCTCGTCGCCAAAAAAATCGATGCGGTAAGGTTCGTCGTATGCAAACGAAAAAATATCGATAATGCCGCCCCTTACTGAATATTGGCCGGGTTCGTAAACAAAATCGACCCGCTCGAAGCCGTATTCGTATAACACATCGTTGATAAAGTCGAGCGATACTTTTTCGCCAACCGAAATGTGGAGGGTGTTGTTCGATAGCGATTCGCTGCTTACCACTTTCTCGAACAGGGCTTCGGGGTATGTAACAACAATGCAGGGCGATTGCTCGTTGGTGCGGTTCAGTACCTCGATGCGCTTCACAATATTTTCCTGCGATTCCTTTCCTGTGCGTGCAACTCGTTTATACGATGCCGGGAAAAAAAGCACATCGTGTTGAGGATTTAGCAAACGAATATCGTCGAAGGAATAAGCTGCTTCTTCGTAATCGTTAAACACAATGAGCATCGGTTGTTGCTGCCGCATAAATGTTGCCGAAAGCACAAAGGCGGGCGACGAGCCTGCGAGCCCTTTCAAATACAAAGCATTGGGCTGTTTGCGGTTAAAAGCTTGTTCGATGTTCAAAATGGCCGGGTGGGCGCTGTATTTTTGTATTAATTGTTCGCTGTTCATAATCCGCTGCAAATATATTAAGAAACGGAGAATAAATGCCCTCGTTTATACGAATTGATGCTCGGGGTTTTATCTACGACAATAGATTTTTGCCATTAAGTACAAGGTGTGCTATGTTCATTTTTTTTGCGGCAATGTAGGCGTCGTTTTGTGTGTGTACAATGGGTTCGTTTTGCGCGTTGAACGAAGTGTTGATAAGGGCTTTTACGTTGTATTGCTCGTCGAGCAGGCTAAGCAGGTCAAATAACCAGGGATTGTCGTCTTTTGTTTCGATGGTTTGGATGCGGGCAGTACCGTTTGCGTGTACTACACCGGCTATTTCGTCTTGTTTTTCAGCAGGAATAGGAAAGTCGAGCAGCATAAATTTTGACAGGGGATGAATGCTTTCGAGGCCGGTAAAGTAGCGGGCGTTTTTTTCGAGCATAACCGGGGCTACCGGTCTGTACCATTCGCGTTGTTTCATTTCGACACTAACTTTTTTGGCCATAGTTTTGGTGGGTAGAGCCAGTAAACTTCGGTTTCCCAATGCCCTGGGACCGGCCTCGCCAAAGCCGTTACAAACGGCAATTACCTCGCCTTCGGCCAGCAGTTGGGCGGTTTGTGCTACTTCTTCCGGCGTGTAATCGAATTGATTGCTGTCGATGTTCCAGTTGTTTATATAGGCTGTGTTTGTTTTTATTTTGCTTTCTTTCATCCATTCGCCAAAAGCCGCTGCACCCAGTGCCAGTCCCGAATCTTCGGTGCAGGGTGGGATGTAAATGTTTTCGAATAAGCCACTTTCGACTATGGCCGAATTGGTGTGGATATTCAGGGCACAACCACCGGTGTAGTAAAGATTTTTACAGTTGCTTAGCGAGTTTATGTCGTCGATTTTCAGCAAGGTCTCGCGCATAAATATATCCTGAATGGTTGCTGCTACATCCTGCAAAAAAGTGTTGTGCTGGTCAAACGATTGAAGTTGTATGTTGAAGTCGGATTTTGTGGCTTCGAAAAAGGCCGAATGTTTGTCCCAGATGTTTTCGAACCAGTTGTTTTTCCGAAGCCAGAATTCGATGTCTTCGTTGTAGGTTCCCAGGGCGGCATAACCCATTAGTTTTCCCGGAACACTGTTTTGTTCTTGTATTTTTGCCCCGATAATGCCAAATGTTAAAGCGTTGGCATTATACAGCGCTGTGAGGTTTTTTAACTCCCAGTGATGCTCTACCGGAATTATTTTTCCCATTCGGTACATCCAGGCCGAAAAATTCGACATGCTGGCTCCCTCGTCGAAATGAACCAGCAGGCTGTTTTCTTTGAATTCACCAAAAAATGGCAAACACGAAAAGATATGAGCCAGCTCGTGGTTCAGTATGTACCCGTTTAGTTCGCGGTCGAACCACCATAGCCGGCCTTCTTCCCAGCTTTTGGTCAGTCGTTTGGAGAGTGGCGCTTCAAACCTGATTTCACCGCTCGACGAAATAAAAGCGCGGCCAATCATATTATCAACAAAAACAACATCCATATCGTGGTTAACCAGTTGAAGCTTCCGGATAACATCGGGCAGGTGCATGTGTAGCTTATTGTCGCGTTTTATTCGTGTATGGCGTTCGAGTTGAAGGAAGTGTTGTACTACCCCGTTATCCATAAACGCCAGGTTGTGGTCGTGCGACAATTGCGGGTAAACCGTGTCGAGGCGATCTTGTATGGCGTAAATTCCTAATGTTGGCTTCTGGTTTTCCATTTAGTACACGAATTGTAAAATGATAGAAAAAATAATAAGAACGGTGAAAAACATTTCGGCCCAGGTTCGGCGTTTCATGTAGGTCAGATAGTTTGTAATAAGAAAGGTGAGGGGTAGGGTTGCCAGTACAATAATTTCGCCTGCTACAGCCGGTAATGGCAGTAAAACCAGCGATGCAACAAAAAAGATAAAAAGTACTTTGAAATAGCGCCGCGTGTTTATGTTTTTTTCGTCGTATTGTTTCAGAATGAAAAAGCTGGATATCAGTGTCAGTATCAATATAAAACCCAGGTACAGGTATAAGGCTATGTTTTTTGCCATCAGCGAGTTTTCGTGCGCAACGAATTGCAAGGTCAGCTTGTTTAGTTCAAGGGTGTGATCGCTTAAAAACAGGATGACGTATAATAAACCCCAGGGAAGGATGAGTCCCAGTAACGTTGCTGATAAGTTTTTCCAGTTAATTTTTTTATGCATTACAAGTATCCCCAGCGGAATAGCCAGTATCAAAACCGATGCAAAAAAGTAAAATAAACTGGCGACCCCGATAAAAAAGCTGGCATCGAAGATGTTGGGAGTCATGTTGGTTTTTTCGAGCGATAAAAAGATGCTGCGAAACGAAAAGGCTATGAATAATGCACTGGGCAAGATTGGCTGGAGATAATGAAAATCAGGAATTGCAAACACAATAAAAAGAAAGAGATACGATGGCAAAAACGAAACGTCTTTCACCATTGAGAAACGTGCGTTGATATGAAATAGCAGCAGACTGATAAGCCAAACAACGAGTAGGTTTATCAAAACCGAGGCTGTTGTATGAATAGTAATTCCGCTCAACAGTACGCCCAGTGGACTCGAAGTAATTGGTAAAGCTATGCTTTGACCCGACGAGTTCAATAAAGTACCCGAAATAATCAATACACTTACCAGTGGAAATAGAATATAATTGAATAAGTAGTTTCCTTTAAATATTCTGAGCAGCATGTTGTTCTTCTCTTTTTGCCTGTTAATATAGAAAAAAAGAAGCAGAGTAAAGCGCTTTTTGGCGTCAATATTCTGCTTCGATATTTTATAAGTATGTATTGTTGTTATAAATCGAACCCAAGGTCGCGTCTGAAATAACATCCATCGAAATGAATGTTATCGGCATTTTGATACGATGTTTGTAAGGCTTCGTTCATGGTTGAGCCATACGAGCTAACAGCCAGTACACGCCCCCCCGATGTGAGAACTTTTCCGTTGTCGGACGTGGTGCCTGCATGAAACACAATGCTGTTATGAACCTTCTCGATACCATTTATAGTTTTGCCTTTTTCGTAATCGCCCGGATATCCACCCGATACAAGCATAACTGTAACTGCACTGCGTTGGTCAAATTCGAGTGTTTTTTTGTCGAGGTTGTTGTTGGCAACGCCTTCGAGCAGATCTACAAAATCGGATTTTATTCGCAGCATTACAGCTTCGGTTTCGGGGTCGCCCATGCGTACATTGTATTCAATTACAAAAGGTTCGCCATTCACATTGATGAGACCTATAAAGATAAAGCCTTTGTAATTAATGCCCTCGCTGTTTAACCCCTTAATAGTTGGTTTTATTACGCTTTCTTCTACTTTTTGCATAAATGCCTGGTTGGCAAAAGGAACGGGGCTGATAGCACCCATACCGCCGGTGTTTAAGCCGGTGTCGCCTTCGCCAATGCGTTTGTAATCTTTGGCTTCGGGTAATATTTTGTAATTTTTCCCGTCGGTAAGAACAAAAACAGAAAGCTCAACGCCCGAAAGAAATTCTTCAATCACGACCTTACGGCTTGCGTCGCCAAATTTGCCGTTAAGCATTTGGTCGAGCTCCGAAACGGCTTCGTCAAAATCGTTTATAATGAGTACGCCTTTTCCGGCTGCTAAACCATCGGCTTTTAACACATAAGGAGCTTCGAGCGTTTTCAGAAAACTTTTTGCTTCGTTGGTTTGCCCGGTTGTAAAGGTTTGATAACGGGCGGTTGGTATTTGGTATTTGGACATAAATGCTTTTGCAAAATCTTTGCTGCCTTCGAGCAGGGCGCCTGCTTTTATAGGTCCAATTACCGGTATGCTGCTGGTTTCACTTTGCTCCGACAGGTAGTCACTTATGCCCTCAACCAAAGGTACTTCGGGACCAACAAGTACCATATCGACGTTGTTATCAATAATGGTATTTTTCACTTGTGCGAAATCCGAAATGTTTAATTGGATGTTTTCGCCTAGTTCACTTGTTCCGGCATTTCCAGGAGCAAAAAGCAGTTTGTTAACTTTATGGCTTTGTTTAATTTTCCAACCCAGGGCATGTTCGCGCCCTCCAGATCCAATAATTAAAATATTCATTTTTCTTGTATTTATGCTCGTTTCAATAATCGGTTAATGTTGTGGCGGAGCGTTTGCAGGCGGTCTTGTGTTTTATGGGTTTTGATTGGGCGTAATCCCGGGAATTCTATTTTTTGGAAGTTGTATCCTTCGGTTTTTAAATGTTTGATAACTCTGGGTAATGCTTCGAGTATGTTTCGCTCGGCTTTCAGCGAATCGTGAAATGTTATTATGGAACCATCCCGAACGTTATCGATAACATTTTTAAAGCATGTTTGTGGACTAAGCGTTGGGTCGTAGTCACAACTTATTACATCCCACATAATTATTTTATACTTGTTGAGTATAGAATAATACTGGCTTTGCTTTAACAAGCCGTGGGGGGGCCTAAACATGTTTGAGCCTATTAAATTATTGGCTTTTTCGATGTTTTCGATGTAATGTTGGTGCGAGCATTTTATGCCTTGCAAATGGTTGTAGGTGTGATTGCCTACACTGTGCCCTTCGTCTTTAAGCCTTTCGAAAAGATCGGGGTTGCGCCATACATTTTCGCCTACACAGAAAAAAGTGGCTTTAATATCGTGTTCTTTCAAAATATCGAGAACCTGGGGGGTTACTTCGGGTATTGGACCATCGTCGAATGTGAGGTAAACCGTTTTTTCGCCGGTAGGCAGTGTCCATATTGCCAACGGAAACATTTTGGTTATCCATTTTGGTAGATGTACCCGTAAGTTTATTTTTCTGCTTCTTTTTGTTGCTGTCAATTTGTAAATATTTAAAGTTGACTGTGTTAGTTAATCAGCTGATCATAATACTGATCGAATTCGGATTTGATGCTTTGATACAATTCTTCATTTCCGGTCGAACGAACCATTGTCATTAACTGGTTGACGAAGAAAAGAGCGCTTCGTATTTCGTTATCGAGCGCTATGAAATGCTTGTTGTTGAAACCAAAATAATAGTCTAATTCAGCCAGAAAATTGTCAGACATATCTTTAATCAATTCAATCGATTTTTCTTTTTCACCTGTTGCTACATAGGTTCTGGCTATTTGAACAGCAAAATAGTCGTACGGTACTTGTTCCGGTGGAATCATTTCCATACAACGATCGAGTACAGCTATCGCGCTGTCCTTTTTGCCTTCTTGTATCAAGACTTCGGCCAAACGTTGGAAATTATTCCGAATATTAGTTAGCATGCGACGGTTGTTTTCATCAACATAAACATCGGGGTTGTTTACCCCACCCCATTTGAATTTATTCATCAGGTTGTCGTACATGATATCTGTTTCAACATTGCCCGAAAGCTGGTCTGATGAATTGGAGCGTATTGGTACAATACGATAAGCCAGACCTTCAAGCCTGAAGTATTTATCGAGCGATAAATATTTTTCGGTTCCAACTGAGACAGCAAAATATAAGGGGCGTTTCCAGTTGTTGGTGTAAAGCATATCGAGTAACATAAGCTGGTCTTTTGTAATGTAGCTTCCTTTTAATTCAATATGCATGGTGTCAACAATCTGGTCGTAATTCTCGGGTTTAACCACCTTGTTGGCAAGTACAGCATCTTTATCAACTACCATATACAAGCTTCGGCCTGGCAAGTACGATGCGTTGTCGGCATGTGCAATTTTGGTTCCGGGATCATCGCTTTTGATAAACTCGAGTGCACGACCAAGCTCAATGCTTTTCCCTTTAAAACGTGGGTCTTCCATAATGTAAATTACATCGCGAGTTCCCTGTACGTATTTGTCGAATTCGAAACTAATGGGTAAGGGTTCCGATTCGTAGGCTTTGCGTTGCATTTGTTCAATGTACCAGTCGGTTTGGAAATAGCTGAGGTTGCATACTCTCTTGTTTGTACCCACTCCTTCTACTTCCTGGTTGTACCATAGTGGATAAGTATCGTTATCTCCGTTGGTAAATACCACCCCGTTGTCTTCAATGCTGGCAAGGTAGTTTTGTCCAAAATCGCGTGCCGAGTAACGTCCCGAACGATCGTGGTCGTCCCAGTTTTGCGAAGCCATAAGAACAGGTACTGCCAGTAAACTAACTGTAGTAACTGTTACGGCTGCTATAGTTCCGGGGGCAACCTTTTTAAGCTGTCGGTATAGTTCGGCTACTCCCATGCCAATCCAGATGGTAAAGGCATAAAACGAGCCGGCGTAGGCGTAATCGCGTTCGCGTGGCTGATACGGATACTGGTTCAGATATACCACAATGGCTATACCGGTAAGTATAAACAAGAGCGATACTACCCACAGATCGCGTTTGCCTTGTTGCGATGATTTATATTGAAAAACTATGCCTAATATGCCCAAAAGCAAAGGCAGAAAATAATATTTATTTCGGGCAGGGTTGTTGGCGTATTTGGGAGGCAGGTTGTTCTGATTGCCAAGACGGGCTTGATCGATAAATTTAATGCCGCTAATCCAGTTGCCATCTAACAGGTTGCCGTGTCCCTGAATGTCGTTTTGGCGGCCTGCAAAGTTCCACATAAAATACCTTACATACATAAAGTTAACCTGGTATTTGAAGAAAAATCGCAGATTCTCGGCAAAGGTAGGTTTAACTATGGTTTGGCGTTCGCCACTTGCATTGCGGTATGTTTTTGACATTCCTTTAATATCTCCCCATTGCTGATAGGCTTCGATGTGTTGATCGCTGTTTTTGCTCCACATACGTGGAAAAAAAGTACAAAATTCGCTATCGTAGTTGGGTTTCTGACGCTCGTTGCTAACTACATATTTGCCATCTTTTACCCTCCATTCCTTTTTGTCATCAATGTAGGGTTCATCGGCATTAAGCGGAGTGTTATAATATTGTCCGTATAGCAATGGGGTTGAGCCGTATTGTTCACGGTTCAGATAGGAGAGTAGCGTAAACAGGTTGTCGGGGTTGTTTTGATCCATTGGCAGCTCGGCATTTGAGCGTATGGGGATTATCGCATACGTCGAAAAACCGATAATAATAACAGTTACCCCAACAATAATGGTGTTGAGTAATACTTTCTTTTTTTTGTGAGTATAGTAAATGCCATAAGCAATAGCGGCGATTAAAAGTACCAGGTAAACGAAGAACCCGGTGTTTACGGGAGCGCCCATTCCGTTGGTAAAAATACGCTCGAAAACAGTTGCAATTTTAACTGTTCCGGGAACAATTCCATATAGAATACCACCTAATAAAACGCCCGAAATGAGCAAGGTGTAAACAATTCCTTTGTTGGTAACCGGGTATTTTTTGTAGTAATATATAAAGGCAATGGCCGGAATTGCCAGCAGGTTAAGCAGGTGAACTCCAATCGAAAGACCGAATAAATAACAAATTAATATCAACCATCGATTCGAGTGTGGCTGGTCGGCTATATTTTCCCATTTTAGAATTGCCCAGAATACAAATGCTGTGAACAACGACGAGCTGGCATATACTTCGGCTTCGACAGCCGAAAACCAGAAAGTGTCGGAAAAAGCATAGGCTAAAGCACCTACCAGGCCACTTCCCATTATTGCAATGGCTTGGCCTTTTACCGGGTTTTCTTCTTTGGTTAAAAGGCGTTTGGTAAGGTGGGTTATGGTCCAATATAAAAACAAAATAGTGAAGGCACTGGCCAAAGCTGAAAGAACATTCATAAACAAGCCGGCGTTTTCGGGGCCGGCAAACAGGGTGAAAAAGCGTCCAACCAGCATGAAAAGTGGTGCACCGGGTGGATGACCAACTTCGAGTTTAAAGGCTGTGGTAATAAACTCACCACAATCCCAAAAACTGGCGGTGGGTTCAATGGTCATTAAATATACTAAAGCGGCAATAGCAAAGGTTATCCAGCCAACTATGATGTTGATTTTTTTGTAGTTCATTTTTTTAGGGTTTATGCTATTATATTATTATGTCTTCTCTAAAACAATAGTTTGTTGATGCTTTTAAAGCAATGATAATGAGCTGTTTGTGTTTTGATGGCCTGATTGTTTAAGATGTTGATATTTAGCCTATTACAAACAAGACCTATCGTTTCATATCTATAATCTAACGTTTTATTGTCATTATAAACTGCGAATATAGCAGAAACTTTTTAGTCTTTCTAATAGCAGATTCAATTTTCACTTTTTTTACCAAAGCTTTTTATTTTAAATTTGAAGCTTCAACTTGAAACAATCACCAATGATTACACTTTTAACCATTTTTGTAACGTCACTTTTTGTAGCTTTTTCGGGAGCACTTATGCCCGGGCCTCTGCTTACAATAACCATTAGCGAAAGTGCCCGACGGGGTGCTGTTGCCGGGCCCTTGTTGATATTGGGGCATGGTATATTAGAGCTCATATTGCTGGCTGCTCTTTTTCTTGGATTGGGGCCTGTGTTGGAGCATCGCATGTTTTTTTTAATTGCTGCATTTGCTGGTGGCGCTATTATGTTTTGGATGGCCTGGGGAATGTTTCGCTCTTTGCCCTCACTTTCGGTTCGTGTAACCGGAACGAATGTTACTGCAAAATCAAATCTCCCTTTAACCGGTGCACTGATGAGTTTGGCTAATCCTTACTGGATTATCTGGTGGGCTACCATCGGGCTGGGATATGTAGTTTATGCCCGGCAATTCGGAGCTTGGGGGGTGGTTTTTTTCTTTACAGGCCATATTGCAGGCGACCTTATATGGTATTGGGCTATTTCGTTTGCAGTTAGCAAAGGCAAAACTTTGTTTACCGATAAAGTTTATCGAATACTGATAGGCGTATGTGGTGGATTCCTGGTTTTGTTCGCTATTTACCTTATTTTTTCGGCATTCGCGAAAATGTAATATATTTGTTGACCTCATAAACTTAAGGTCTAATAAAGGGTTCAATCAAATTACAATAAAATGAAGCAAAAAGTATTTCTAATTTTTTCGATATTTTTAATCACAATTGTTACTGGCGTTAGGGCACAGGGGGTGCAGGAACAAACTATGAAATTTGGCCGTTTGCTGCGACTGGTTGATAGCTACTATGCCGATTCAACCAACCTCGAAGCGATTACTGAAACGGCCATTGTTGAAATGTTGTCTGAGCTCGACCCGCATTCGGTATATATATCGAAAGAAGAAGTAGAAAAAATGAACGAACCACTCCAGGGTAGTTTCGAAGGAATAGGCGTTTCGTTTAATATATTGCGCGATACGTTAATGGTAGTGCAAACCATTCCGGGTGGCCCTTCCGAAAAAGTTGGTTTACAGGCCGGCGACCGTATTATCGAGATTGACGATGAAGATGTGGCTGGAATTGGACTTACCAATCAAATGGTTTTCGACCGCCTAAGGGGCGAAAAAGGCACAAAAGTGTTGGTGCGTATCTTACGAAAAAACGAAAAAGGATTACTCGATTTTGAAATTATTCGCGATAAAATTCCAATTTACAGTCTCGATGCATCGTACATGCTCGATGAAAATACCGGTTATATTAAACTGAACCGGTTTTCGGCAACTACGACCGACGAGTTTGTTGAGGCCTTGAAAGAGTTGAAACAAAAGAACGATTTACAAAACCTGGTGCTCGATTTACGTGGCAATGGCGGAGGTTACCTAAAGGCCGCACACGAAATATCCGATCAATTTCTCGAATCGGGGCGCATGATTGTATATACCGAGGGATTGCGAAACCCTCGAAAAAATTATACGGCAACATATAGCGGCGAATTCGAAAGGGGAAAATTGGTAGTGTTGGTCGATCGTGGTTCGGCTTCGGCTAGCGAAATTGTTTCGGGAGCAGTGCAAGACTGGGATCGTGGTATTGTAATTGGACGTCGATCGTTTGGAAAGGGCCTGGTGCAGCAGCCGTATTATCTTACCGATGGCTCAATGGTACGCCTTACAACGGCTCATTATTACACGCCTAGTGGCCGGTGCATACAGAAACCTTACGAAAATGGTGTTGACGATTATCAGCACGATTTGATTCAGCGATACGAAAGTGGGGAGCTGTTTAATGCCGATAGTATAAATATTGATGAATCGTTAAAGTATTCAACCTTAATATATAAGCGCGATGTGTATGGTGGTGGAGGCGTTATTCCCGATATTTATATTCCGCTCGATACGTCGACAAATTTTTCATACTACAATCAGTTGGTGCGCCAAAGTGTGGTGAATCAGTTTGTACTCGATTATGTCGATTTACACCGGAGCGAACTTAAAGCTCAGTATCCCGTTTTCGATTTGTATAAAAATAAGTTCGAGGTGAGTAACGATATTCTGGAGCAGCTTTGGAAACAGGGCGACAAAAAGGGTATTGAACGTGAAGACGAATCGATTGAGTTTATTAATGACTATGCCAAACGACATCTCAAAGCGCTAATTGCCCGTGATTTGTGGGATTCGGCAAGTTTTTACGAAATAATAAATGGCGACGACGATGAGATTATCAAAGCCCTTGAAGTGCTGAACAACAACGAACGTTATCAGGCAATTTTAAAGGGTACTGCGCATGAATAACAATTGGCTTCAGTGGCTGATGTTAAATTGGGTTGAAATTGCCGGAGCTGTTCTGGGTATAGCCTACGTGTTTTTATCAGTCAAACAAAATATACTTACCTGGGCAATGGGGTTGGCTACTTCGCTGCTTTATATTTACGTGTTTTTTGTGGCGAAATTTTATGCCGATATGGCCTTGCAGTTTTATTACGTTTGGGTTAGTATCTATGGATGGTTTCTTTGGTCGCGGGGCAAAACATCAGGTAGTAAGCACGAAAAGTTGCCGGTGTCCCGAATGTCGCATCAAATGGCATTGTTGCTGGGTGCTGTTTCAGTATTTCTTTGGAGCATTATCTATGTTGTTCTGAAATATTATACCGATTCGCCTGTTCCTTTTGGCGATGCTTTTACTACGGCTCTAAGTATAGTGGCTACCTGGATGCTTGCCAAAAAAATTATTGAACATTGGTTGGTGTGGATTGTGGTCGATGTGGTTTCTATCGGCTTGTATATTTATAAAGGATTGCTGCCGACAACCATTTTGTTTGTGGTTTATACCCTGGTAGCAATATGGGGCTTTGTTGAATGGCGTAAAGATCTTCGATTGAATGACGAAAACGACTAAAATCGTATTAACTGGAGCCGAATCGACCGGTAAAAGTACCCTTTCGGAAAAACTGGCCCAACACTACAAGGGTTTGTGGATGCCCGAGCTTGCACGCGATTACGTTAATAACATCAATCACCATTATACGTATAGCGATATTGAAAATATTGCGCGGCAGCAAATTGAGCTCGAAAAACAACTGAAAGATGAAAATCGAATGGTGTTTTTCGATACCTGGCTAATCATTACCAAGGTGTGGTTCGATTTTGTATATGGAATGCACCCGCAATGGTTGCACGATGCCATTGGCCGGTCGGATGTCGATTTGTTTTTATTATGCGACATTGATTTGCCATGGACACCTGATCCCTTGCGCGAAAATGGTGGCGAAAACCGTATAAAACTGCACGAAATATACCAGGCAGAGCTAAGTCGATATGGTTTTGAATATGAGATAGTTCGTGGCGATGGATCCATGCGGTTTCGTAGAACCATTGAAATTATTGATTGTAAATTTAATAGATCGTGAGATTTTAGACGTGAGACAATAGATTTGTTTGTAACATGTTAAATATCTGTACTTTAAATAAATATTTCATCAAAACACAAACATCTCATTGTCAGTATATTAAAAAACATTAACGAACTATTGTAAATTAAAATAGTAGATAAAATATGAAAATTGTTGCTGATAATAAAATACCTTACCTCAAAGGAGCTCTCGAACCCTTTGCCGAAGTAGTGTATTTGCCGGGTAAAGAAACAACAGCCGAGGTGGTTAAAGATGCCGATGCCATAATTACGCGTACCCGCACTCAATGCAACGAAGCACTTTTTAGGGGGTCGTCGGTGAAAATGATTGCCACGGCAACCATTGGGTACGATCACATTGATACGGTTTATTGCGAATCGAACGGAATTGAATGGACGAATGCACCAGGTTGCAACAGTTGGTCGGTAGCGCAATATATATTGGCTGCTTTATATCATTTGGCAAACGATAAAAACATCGAACTGGACAAATTAACTATTGGCGTGGTTGGCGCCGGAAATGTAGGCTCGAAAGTAGCAAGGCTCTGCCAGATTATTGGAATGAAGGTGCTGGTGAATGATCCACCTCGTATGCGTGCCGAAGGCGAAACAGGGTTTGTACCAATTGAAACCATTCAGCAACAGGCCGACATTATCACATTTCACACGCCACTTACCCGCAGCGGCAACGATAAAACTTTTCACCTGTTCGACAATGATTTTATGGTGAAATGCAAGGAAGGCGTTATTGTTATCAATTCGTCGCGTGGCGAAGTTACCGATTCCAGTGCTTTAACAGCCGGAATTGCACTGGGATTTATATCCGAGCTCATAATTGATTGTTGGGAGAACGAACCCGATATTAACCCTTACTTGTTACAGAAAGCATTTATAGCCACACCTCATATAGCAGGATATTCGAAAGACGGAAAAGCAAATGGCACCAGTATGAGTGTGCAGGCCATTAGCCGAAAGTTTAACCTTGGAATTGATAATTGGCAGTGCGATAATATTGAGTTGCCCGAAAATACCAACATTCACATTGATGCTGAAGGGAAAAATATTCAGCAAATTATTTCCGAAGCGGTTTTGGCTACTTATCCCATTTGGGACGATAGCAAAAGGTTGAAGCAATCGCCCGAAACTTTCGAAAATCAGCGTGGCAATTACCCGGTGCGACGCGAGTTTCCGGTTTATACGCTTATTATAGAAAACGATACCACCAGAGCTGGTACAATACTTCAGAAACTGGGTTTCAGCCTGAAATAAATGTCTGAAAAATAAGACCTTTTGAGGTTTTATTTTTGCTTTTGTTTGGATAATTATCATTTTGCCCTTGAAATTAAGTTAAAAATGTCCGTTATTGTATCATGATTTCCTTTTTAAATACTGCACCCGGTTTTTGTTTGTTCAAATTAATAATCATGCAATTATGAATGTGCATGCTGTACCTGAAAAAGTGAAATATGATGTATCGTTCATTTTTCGACAACAACTTAGATGCCCTGTTGCTTACTACCGACGATGGCCAAATACTTGCGGCCAATAAAGCGGCATGCCGGCTTTTTGAAAAAACAGAGGCAAAACTAAAAAAATACGGCAGATCGGGTGTGGTTGATTTAAGCGATCCCCGGCTTAAAACTATTATGCAACAACGGGTTAGTCGAGGTGTGGTAAAAGAACGCCTTCGTTTAAAACGTGGGCTTAACGAACTTTTCGAAGCCGAAATTACCATCACCGTATTTTTTATCGAAAACGAAAAACGAACCATTATCAGTATTCGGGATGTAAGCAAAGAGCTTGAAAATGAGCTAAAACTCGAAAAACACAAACAGCAAACCGAATCGTTAATCCATAATCTGCCCGGTATGGTTTACCGTTGCTTAAACGATGAAAATTATACCTTTACCTATGTGAGCAAAGGAAGTTTGAAGTTGACCGGCTACTCGCCACGTGTATTTATGAACGATAAGTTGACACATTATGGCAATCTGATTAATGAAAAATACCGGGATGAAGTATTTAAAAAAATAGACGCATCTATAGCTTCGAAATCTGCCTTTGAGGTCGAGTACCAAATTGTTGACCGAAAAGGTCAGACCAGGTGGGTTTGGGAACGAGGCCGCCCGGTGTTTGACGAAAACGGCAATGTTGAATACCTCGAGGGGTATATCGAAGATATTTCTGAACGTAAAAGTGTTGAGCGTGATTTAATAAAATTCACACGCGCTGTTGAGCAAAATATGTCGTCGATTGTACTTACCGATATCAAAGGGAATATTGAATACGCCAACCAGGCTTTTTTTGATATGGCTGGATTTAGCCGAACCGACGCAATAGGGAAGAATATGCGACTTCTAAAATCGGGGCTGGTGTCGGCCGATGTTTACAAAGAAATGTGGGGCACCATTTTAAACGGGAATACCTGGCGTGGCGAGCTTATCAATAAAAAGAAAAACGGCGAACTATTTTGGGTTAATAAAGCCATCTCGCCTATTATTGACTCGCGCGGTAAAATTTCAAATTTTGTAAGCGTGGCCGAAAATATTACCGAACGTAAAAAAGCCGAAGAAGAGTTGCTTGAAGCCAAAGAGCGTGCCGAAGAAGTTGACCGGCTTAAAACTGCGTTCCTGGCTAATATGAGCCACGAGCTGCGTACACCATTAAATGCGGTAATCGGTTTCTCCGAGTTAATCGACGAGCACATGTCGAAAGAGCAAATCCTTGAATTTTCGCGCACCATTAATCAAAGTGGAAACCATTTGCTCGAAATTGTTGAGCAAATATTTGATGTTTCGTTGCTCGAAACCGGCAATATGGCCATCGATCAATTTGATGTTGATTTATTCCCATTTTTTAGCGAATTAGCCGCCGAAATTGTAAAAATGAAAATGAAGCATGGCAAAGATCATCTGGCGGTTGATGTAAAATTGCCACGCAACAAACAATCATTTTTTGTTCAAACCGATAAAAAAAGATTGAGGCAGGTTCTGATTCACCTGTTGGATAATGCAGTGAAATTTACCGGGAAGGGAAGCATACAGTATGGTTTTAAACCCGATGGTGAAAACTTGTTGTTTTGGGTTGCAGATACCGGGCTTGGCATTTCGGAGGCCAAACAGCGGATGATTTTCGTTATGTTTAACCAGGTCGAACAATCTTATACCCGCGAAACCGGGGGGCTGGGCATTGGTTTAACCGTTTCGCAAAAACTGGTTGAGTTAATGGGCGGCAAAATGTGGCTTGAAAGTAAACTGGGAAAAGGAAGCACGTTTTATTTTACAATTCCTCAAAACAACAGTACGTTAGATAAAAGACATGAGATATGAGACTTTGTTTGTAATAAATTAAATATCAGCAATTTATATAATTAGACAGGCGGGGCGCAAGCAGCTCATTGTCAATGACTTAAAAAACAATAACGAACTATTGTCAAAAAGAAGGAGTGTAAGTTATGTATTTCGACCCTTTAACCCTATCATTTGTAATGGCTTTGATTTATTTTGTAGCTGCTGTTGCATTACTGGTTGTCAGTCAGCGGATTAGAATTTTTAGAGGTGTTTCGTTTTGGGGGTTTGGGGCTTTATTTTCTTCAATTGGTTTTTTAGAATTTTTTTTACGGCAAATGCATCAATACGAAATAGTATTCGTTTTGTTTTCTAACATCTTTCAGTTGGCCGGTATCATTTTTCTTTACGAAGGGACACGACGTTTTTTTAAGTACAGCAAACGCAACTTTTTTTTCTACGGTGTAGCTCTGTTGTTTGTTTTACTTATGGTGTATTTTACGCTTTTCAATAATAATATAGAGGCGCGGGTGCTGGCTTATGCTTTTTCGTTTTCTTTTTTTTACGCTTCTATTGGTGTAACGTTTTTTCGGTCACAAAAAGGCCAGGGGCGCGAAACTGCTGTTTTTATTGGTCTCACCCTGATGTTTATGTCGCTTATGCTTTTGCTTCGCTTTTTAGTGGTGGCTTTTTCCGATGTCGATATTACTTTTACTCCTTCGAGTATAGTGAATGTGGTTATTCTGATGGTGGGAATGCTGGTAACCCTCTTTTTTGCTTATGGCCTTGCTTTGCTTATTAGCCAGCGACTAAACGATGAGTTAAAAACATCAAGAAACCATTTCAGGTTAATTTTTGATATGATACCTAACCCCATTGCTATTACCGAGAAAATCAGCGGTAAGATAATTGATGTTAACGAAGAATTTTTGAGAACGATGGGGTATCAGCGCAACGAGGTGCTGGGTGAGATTCCACTTAAATTGGGTTTATGGAAAGATAAGACCCAGCGGGAAGCATTTTTTAATGAAATTAATGCCAAGGGACACTGTTATAATTTTGAAACCACTTTTAAAAGCAAGGATGATAATGATGTCGTGGCTTTGTTTTCAGGAGTTGCATATCAAAGTAATAACCATGAGCTTTTGCTTAGTGTTGCCAATGATATTACCGGGTTACGCAGGATTGAAGAAGAAGCCCATGTATTAAAACGGGCAGTTGAGCAAAGTCCGGCCTCTATTTTGGTAACCAATTCCCGGGGCGAAATTATATATGTGAACCCATGGTTTACCAATATCAGTGGCTATACTTTTGACGAGGTTAATGGAAAAAACCCCAATGTGCTGCAATCGGGTAATATGCCTGCTGATTTTTACAAAGATATGTGGTCAACGATTCTGAAGGGGAAGGAATGGCATGGCGAATTTGAGAATCGTAAAAAATCGGGTGAGATATTTTGGGAAAGTGCCTCAATATCAGGAGTTACAAACGATAAGGGTGAGATAACACATTTTGTGGCTGTAAAAGAAGACATTACCCAACAGAAAATATTTAGAGAAGAGTTACGGCTAAAAAACGAACAACTAAACGAATTGAACGCGCAGAAAGACCGCTTGTTTTCCATTATATCGCACGATTTGCGTGGCCCATTTAACGGTTTTTTGGGGCTGACTAATCTCATGGCCGATGATGCTGAAAGTATGTCGAAAGATGAAATGGTGGAAATTGCATCGGGCATTCGTAAATCGGCTAGTACTGTTTTTGAATTGCTCAACAACCTCCTTGACTGGTCACGTAGCCAGCAAGGCCTTATTCCTTTTCACCCCGAAACCGTTAACATAAATTTTTTGCTCAACGATTGCTTTGAGAATCTTACCGGTATTGCTTCAAATAAAAATATTGAACTGGTTCGCCAAAATGGTGACGATATAAATTGCTTTGCCGATGTTAATATGCTTAAAACCATTGTTCGCAACCTTGTATCTAATGCCTTGAAATTCACTAAACGCGGCGGGAAAATTACCGTTCGTGTTCAGAATGAAAATGAAAAAGTTCGGTTTAGTATTATTGACAATGGCATTGGCATGTCGAAAGATATCGTTGATGGTTTGTTCTATATCAGCAAAAAGATTAACCGCGTAGGAACCGATAATGAACCCAGTTCGGGGCTGGGGTTGATTATTTGTTATGATTTTGTGAAGCGCAACGGTGGGGAAATATGGGCTGAAAGCATCGAAGGCGAGGGGACAGCCTTTCATTTTACCATGCCCGGGGCATTTTAGATTTTACCTTTGTATTTTTGGTCGGTAACCATAATGTGATTGGTAATCCAGTCTTTGATAAAATTGGTTACTTCCAGGCTTAAAATTAATCGGCCTTGCTCGTAACGTTCACGCAGATCCTGCACTTTATCAATGTAAAATTGGTGTTCGTTTAGGTGTTGATCCAAGCCCTCATATCCGGCATTTTTCATCATTATTTCTTCTGATGTGAAATGCGTTTTGATGTAATTTTCCATTTCTTCAATGGCTTTTTGGGTTGCAAGTTTATTTTTCTTCTCGGCAATGGCCGTGTAAAATTCGTTGATTGTTCGAAACAATTCTTTGTGTTGCTCGTCAATAATTGGGTTATCAACGCTCAGCTCTTCATTCCATCTAATGTACTTCATAGTTTATTTTATTGGGTTTGTAAACAATTATCGTTCAGTGATATACTGAAAATAATTATTGTATGCTACAGGCATACTTTCTTAAAAGAATATTTCTGTTTTAATATTCTCGGCGGGCAAGCCCTGCTCTTCCAGTATTTCAATGGCTTCGTCAACCATAGCCGAATTGCCGCACAGGTAGTAAAGTGCTTTTAAATTTATTGGATTAAGCTTTAAATAATCGGTTACGCGTCCATTAAAATCGGCGTGATTTTCGCCCGAAGTACAAAGAACAAAACGTTTCGGCAGGTAATCTTCTTTGTGGTAGGCTTCGATTTTGTAACGCACCCCGTGTAATACGGTGTAATCGATTTCGGGGTTCGACCGTATAATGCTTCTGAAGGGCGAAATGCCTGTTCCGGTGGCTACAAATACAACTGGTTTTTTTTGTTGAATATCTTCATCTTTTAATATGAAGAAGCCAAACGGACCACTAATTTGTACTTTTGTTCCTATTTTCAGGTGTTTTAATTCGTGCGATAGTTCTCCAGGGTTTACTTCTTTGATTAAAAGTTCGATATAATCGTCGTTTTCGCCGCTGTATATCGAGTATTCACGAGCTTTACGCTCGCCGGGGATGCTTAGAACCAGGTATTGACCGGCCTTGAAATCGAATCCGTTTCGTTCGAGTCGTAAAATATAGGTACTTTCGGTTACGTTGCTTATGGCCAGCACTTTGCTTTGTATTTTATTGTTATCCATAATTCGTTGTTTTTTTATTGCTTTCAGTTTTTCAAGTTAAAGGTTGTCACCGCAAAGGTGAAAAGAGACGCAAAATATTGCGCCTGTACAATTGTTTTCCATCGTTTTCGATTGCCTTCTATTGCTTTCAGGTTTCAAGCTTCAAGTTTCAGATTATCTCATATCTCACTACTCACATCTGAAATCTCAATTCAAGCATTTACATGCAACTCGGCATGGTACGACGAGCGAACCAGTGGGGTGCTTTCAACAAAGCTGAATCCTCGTTTTAGTCCTTCTTGTTTGTAAAATTTAAATTCGTCGGGCTTAATAAAGGCTTCAATCTTAAGGTGATGTTCCGATGGCGACAAGTATTGCCCCAGTGTCATTACTTTGCAGCCTACTTCGCGTAAATCGTCCATGGTTTGGAGCACTTCATCGTGGGTTTCGCCCAGCCCAAGCATAATGCCCGATTTTGCCACAATTCCACTGTCGGCAACCTGTTTCAGTACCTTTAAGCTGCGCGAATAGCGGGCGCGATCGCGAACTTTGGGGCTAAGCCTGCGTACTGTCTCCAGGTTGTGCGAAATAACTTCGGGCTTTGCATCAATTACTTTTTGTATGTCGTTGGGGCTTGCATCAAAATCGGGAATAAGCACCTCGAGGCTTACCTCCGGGTTTTCTTTTTTTACGACTCTGATGGTTTGAGCCCAAAAAGCAGCTCCACCATCTTCGAGGTCGTCGCGTGCAACCGAAGTTATTACGCAATGCTTCAGCTTCAATGTTTTGATGGTCTGAGCCAGGCGCATTGGTTCATTGGGATCGGGTGCGTCGGGAATTAAATTCGGAACATCGCAAAACCGGCAATTGCGGGTGCACTTGTTGCCTAAAATCATAAAACTTGCGGTGCCTGCAGCCCAACACTCGGCTCGGTTGGGGCAATTTCCGCTGGTGCATATTGTATTTAGCTGGTGTTTTTGTATTAGTCCTTTTACTTCGTGGTATTTTTTGCCGCCCGGCATGGGTGTTTTCATCCAGTCGGGCAATCGGCGTATTTTCTTCTCCATTATTCTGCTCAATTTATAATGTAATTGGGTAAGAATAACGCTAAACCGAAGCGGTTGTTTAAAGAAAATGCGATGCGTTTACTTTTTCGAAAGGCATAAATTTAGAATAGACTCCGTTTCGGGTCCTTTGTTGAATAGTAAATCGATGATACTCAGGTTGGGCACGAAATCAAATTTTTCGTCGAATGTTTGTGTGTAACGAATGGGTGAGAAAAGTGGGTCGGCAATTTTTTCGTTTATTTTTGGTGAAACTTTATCCCGTAAATCAGTTCCGTCGAATGTTTTTTCGAACGATGAGCTGTATGAAAGTTGTGTATCGATGCCTATATTTTCGGCAATTACCTGGTGTAATTTGTGGTTGAAATCGATAAGGAAGGTGAATTCTTTCTCGTAAAACGGGGCAAAGTCTTCGGCATAAAACTCAAAAAAAGGCGATGAGTTGTATGCCGAAGATATTGATTTCCAGTGGTTTTTTTGCCAATTTGTGGCGTAGTCGATGCGAATGTCTTTCGTTTTGAGTTTTTTGCCACTTTCTTTAACAACGGGTATCGTAAGGTTTAAAGACCCGTTGGCACCCAGTATCCGGCAGCGATTGCGATAGGTTTGCTTGTGGTAGCTGTCGAATTGTTCAATGGTAATTTCGTTGTATAAAAAAAACTTCGAATATAACTGAACGGGCGCCAGGTAGGCTGTATTTACGATGGCTCGTTGGGTCATGTTATTGATGTACCGTTTTAAATAAACGTTTAAACCGGATATTTTTCGGGAAATTGTCGTCTTTATCGAGCGACATCCAGATTATGGAAGCGCGACCAACAACGTGGTCTTCGGGTACAAAGCCCCAATAGCGCGAATCGGCCGATTTGTGGCGGTTGTCGCCCATCATCCAGTAATAATTCATTTTAAAGGTGTATTTCGAAGCGGGTTCTCCGTTAATGAAAATCGTACTGTCTTTTACTTCCAGGCTGTTTTCTTCGTAATTTCTGATAACCCTTTCGTACAAAGGCAGGTTGTGGATGGTTAGGTCGATGGTTGCATCTTTTTTGGGAATGTACAGAGGGCCAAAATTATCGACATTCCATTGGTATTCTGGTGTATGTGGAAAAATATTTTGGTCGTAATTTCCTTTAGGCATCACAAATTTCTTAACCGAAACCACATTTTTTAGTGCTTTAAATTGTTCGACTTGCTGACTGGTGAGGGGCAGCAAATACCGGCCACCCGAAAACATTTCGCGGTCGGCTCGGGCAATTTCAAGCCGGTCGAGTACGCGTTGGTTTAGCAGCGAACCATCGGTTGTAACAATATAATCGTATTGTACCCCCGGAAAGTGTTTTTGTTCGTTGCCGTTAACATAAACCTGTCCGTCGATAATTCTGAGGCTGTCGCCGGCAATGGCCACGCATCGTTTAATATAGTTTTCTTTTTTATCAACCGGGCGCGAGTAAATACGTCCGAACCTTCGTTTGTTATTTAAAACTTCATCGCGTCCGTACATGCGTACCAGGTCGTGGTAGTTTTGACTCGGGAAGTTTATTGCAACCGTATCGCCCTCCGGAAAGTTAAATACCACAATGTCGTTGTTTTCAACTTCGTTGAATCCTTTCAGCCGTCGGTAGGGTTTCTGAATCCACTCGAGATACGACTTAACCTTGTGGTTGGTCATTGGCATCGATTGGTGAACAAATGGAAACGATAGTGGGGTGTTGGGAAGCTTTGGTCCGTAGGCTACTTTGCTTACAAAAAGGTAGTCGCCAACCATCATTGATTTTTCCATCGATGAAGTAGGAATAACATAGGCTTCGAAAAAGAAAAGCCGGATAAAAGAGGCTGCTATAACGGCGAAAATCACCGCATCAATCCACTCAACCATCTTGGTTTGTTTTCCATTGGGCGGATTTTTCTTTTTCCAAAAAGCCCAATGTACTTTTTTAGTTATATAGATGTCGAAAATGATGGGTAAGCCGATTAAAAACCAGTAGTTGCCCAGCCATATTACCCAAAGCAGGTATAATAAACCCCAAAAGGCAAATTTAATCCATTTGTTAATTTTGATATTCTTCATCGAATCAATATTAAAAGTTCGTTGTTTTTATATAATTAATCTTCGAGGTTTAGCATTTCTTTCATCGAAAGAATGCCCTTGTTTTTCGCCGTGTATTCGGCTGCAATTACGGCGCCCAGTGCAAATCCTTTTCTCGATTTGGCGCTGTGGGTAATTTCAATGTAATCGACATCCGAATCGTATTTGATGGTGTGGATGCCGGGTACGTCGCCTTCGCGTTCCGAAACGATACCCAACTCGTTTTTTTGTTCGGTTTTTTCATTTACCCATTTTTCGAGCTGATATGCTTCAATAATATCTTCGGCCAGCGAAATAGCTGTACCGCTGGGTGCGTCAAGCTTCTTGGTGTGGTGTACTTCAGTCATTTCAACCTTGTACTGGTCGAAGGGCTTCATCATACGTGCCAGTTTTTTGTTTAAATCGAAAAACAGGTTTACACCAAGGCTGAAGTTCGAAGCGTAAAAAAATGCGCTGTCTTTTTCGCGACAATAAGCCGTTACTTCGTCCCATTTGTCGAGCCAGCCTGTTGTGCCGCTTACCACGGGAACGCCCGCGTCGAAACAGGTTTTGTAATTGCTGATAGCCGCTTGTGGTACTGTAAATTCAATAACTACATCAGTATTTTTAAGGTTTTCGGCGTTTAAATCCTGTGGATTGTCAATGTCGATTATCAAACCTACTTTGTGCCCTCTGTCGATGGCTATTTTTTCGATTTCGTGCCCCATTCGGCCGTATCCAATAAGTGCAATATTCATAATTCTGTTTTATTTATTTCAGTGCAAAGATAGTATAATCATCTTATCAACAATAACAGCCGGGTACGCAGCCTAATGGCATTTATGTTGAAAACCGGAAGTGTTTTTTCCATTTTTAGCATCTTTTTAGAAATGAGTGGCAGGTAGCGCTTAAAAATTACAACCTGTATCGTTTAAAAGTGTTAAATTGCATTTTCAAAATGATAAATGCAGAATAATGTCTGAACCTTTTAAACCCAACGATTTATTTAGCGAAGCGCGCAAAATTGCACAGTTTGGTTATTGGAACTATTCTTTTAAAAATCGAAAATTTGCTTTTTCGGAAGAAATAAAAAATATACTCGAAATTGATCTTGAAATTGAAGAATATACCGATTTCGAAGTGGTTGAAAAAATATTTCATCCCGATGAGTACTCCAAAATTGAAGCAATCAAAAAGGATGTTTTAAACAACAAAATAACCGGGATTAATACGATTGTAAATATATGTGGAGCCGACTCGAGTAGTAAATATGTTGAAATTAAAGCAAAGGTAGTTGGCCAAAACGATGATGTAATTTTAACAGGTACCGCCCTCGACATAACCGATTCGTATTATCGGGCTGTTAAAAGCGAAAACGAAGGTGAAATATTTCGTAAGGTGTTCGAAAACAGCACCGATATGCTTATGGTGTTCAATCCGAAAAACGATGCGAATGGTGATATTATTGATTTTGAATTTCGGGAGGTGAACGATACTTTTCTTCAAAAGGTGAATACCACAAAGAGTGCATTGAAAAATCAAACCTTATCTTTTTTTAACGACGAATTTGAAACATTACGTTCGTTGTTAAAAATTACTTACATAACTGGCCAGCCACAACAAGACCGTCTGTTTTTTCAATCTTTCGATTTGTTTTACGATGTGCTTATTTATTGTCCGACCTCTTCCACCATTATTGCTGTATGTCGCGATGTGTCGTTGCTGGTTGATACCGACAACCAGTTGCACGACAGCGAAAAAAAATACCGTGAGCTTTTTATGCGAATGAACGATTGTGTGTTAATGGTTGACCAGGCAACAGGCGAGATACTCGATGCGAATGCCGAAGCGGTTAAACTAATTGGTTTAGAGCGAGAACAATTGTTGTCAGTAAATATTTCGGAAGTATTGTCAGATGTTCAACTTGATGTGGATGAGAACACGGGTATGAATGCCGAAAGTGCTTTTGTGCGAAAAGGTAAAGAATCAATCCCGGTAGAAGTACGAAAATCTGTTTATTATTGGTATGGGCGCAAAGTAATAGTTCTATCAGTACGGGATATGTTGTCGCATATCGCAAAGGTCGAAAATATTATTGACGAAGGGAAGTGGTTTCGTGAGCTTTTTCTTCATCAAAATTATGCAGTTTTGGTTCTTAATAATTTTCAAATTGAATATTTTAACGATAATGCCTTAAAAATGTTAGGTGTTTCGCCTGAAAGTTTGAAAGGAAAAACTCTGTGGGATTTGTCTCCAGTAGTTCAACCTAATGGTAACGATTCGCGATTGAAACAAATTGACTTGCAAAATAAAGTTTTAAAAGGACATGAAATTGAGGAGGAGTGGGAGTTCCAGTATCGGTCGCTGCATCGGTTTACTGCAAACCTGGGGCTTTCGTCATTTATTTATTCCGGCAAACAATATGTGGTTGCTTCAATTATCGATATTAGTTTGAAGAAAAAGAAAGAAAACGAGCTTGAAATTGGAGAGCAAAGGTGGCGAAACGCTCTTGCTGCCGGAAATATTGGTGTTTGGGAGTGGAATCTGCTCAATAATGAGGTCTATTATTCCGATTTATGGAAAAAAATACTGGGTTACGAAAGTGATGAGATTAGCAATCGTTTCGAAGAGTTCGAAAAAAGAGTACATCCCGACGATGTAGCTATGGTGTTCAATAAAGTTGAATCGTTTGTAGAGCAAAAAGATACATCGTATAATGTTGTTTTTAGGCTGCAAACCAAAACAGGTAATTATAAATGGATAATTGCAAGTGGAATTATTGCTCAATATACTGGCAATGGCAGACCAGCAATGTTCGTTGGTACTCATTACGACCTAACTAAATACAAAATTGCGATAAATAAA
>JAFGGY010000159.1 GCA_016930365.1 Prolixibacteraceae bacterium
AAAAAGTAAAATAAACTGACTAAAATGTCGAAAGTTGAATCATGGAGCTACTATACTGTTCTGCAACTTATCTTTCATAATCCACGATTATTTAGCAATGATGGGCAGACTAAATTGCCACTTAACTTCTACACATCCAGTGCATAATAGTTTTATAATTCTATTCCCAAGAATGTATATTAAATACAAATATATCAATATATTGCAACGTAGTTATTTCGAAATATTTACACCATAAAACGTGCATTTGTAGTTGAACAAGCGTAACTTGCGGTTTTAATGACAACAAACCACTATGCATGTTGACAACCTCAAACAGATGCTGAATCTCACTAAAGATGCGGCTCTGAATAAAGTGCTTATCACCATTGTTTCGATACTGGTGCTCGCGCTGTTTATCTCATTTTTCCGAATTGTTCATACAGGCTTTGCTTTTCATTATGCGGTGCATGTCGTTATCGCCCTGGTTCTTGTCGTTTTGTACCTGGCTCGCAACAAAATAAGAACAAAGATTAAAGGCATTATTTTTCTGCTGATTTTATTCACCATGGCTGTAAGTGGCCTGTTTTCGTTTGGCCTTTACAGCTTCGCCTATGCCTATTTTATACCGGCTACGGCCATTGCGTTTCTCTATTTTAACCGGAGAACAGGTTGGAATTTTACCATTATCTGCTTGCTGATTATCCTTATTGCCGGATACTTATTCCGGGTTGGCATTCTTCAGTATGTTCCGGAAAGTGGCTTTATGGAAACCAATATTATGTGGTTTAACATGATTATGACCATAGCACTGGTTTCGATTGCCATGACTATGTTCTGGAACAACATGTATTCGATGTTAACCGACACCTTTGAGCACATCATAAACCAGCAGGTAAAAATGAAGAAAATGAATGCCGAATTAATCGTAGCCCGCGATAAAGCTGAAGAATCGGACAGGTTAAAGACTTCGTTTTTACGAAATATCAGCCATGAGATACGAACCCCGCTGAATATCATTATTGGATTTTCGGGTGTTATGTCGGAAACCAAAGACCCAGAGACCATAAAAAAATACAACGAAGCCATTTGGGAAAACAGCGACAATATTCTGAAGATTATCAACGATATTGTTGATTTTTCGGAGATCGAAACCAACACATTCAGTGTTAACAAACAGAAATTCAACATAAATCCACTCTTGGTTAAGCTGGAAAAAGATTTTCAGAATAAACTAGGGCAGAAACCGATTAGCCTGCATGTCGAAAAAATGGATTTTGAAATATGCTCCGACAAAAGCCGTTTAGAACAGGTTTTATATAATTTATTGGACAATGCGCTTAAGTTTACGTCCGATGGAACGATAAAACTAAATGTGCAACATGATGAAAATAGCATTCATTTTTCGGTCTCGGATACCGGCATTGGCTTAGCACCCAACGAATTTGAAAAGATTTTTATGCGCTTTTACAAGGTAAATACCTTTAGCAATGGTGCGGGGTTGGGGTTAAGCATCAGTAGGTCGATAGCCCGGATGTTGGGAGGTGAAATAAAACTCGAATCGGAACTTCAAAAAGGTTCGGTTTTCACCTTGGCTATGCCGTTAACATAACATTAACCAAAAGAAAATTCGATTTTTTAAAACACATTACTTCCCTGATATTTAAGGAGCTGAGTGAAAGTATAGTTACTTATACTTTAAATCGAACAATCGTTGGTGTTGCAGCTAAGCAAAAAACATTAATATTGCCTATCGTAAAAAAAGATAATCATTTAATATGCAGGCAAACTTTCTTAAACAAAAACTCGATCAAACCAAAGATATGGCTCTCAACAGGGTTTTGATCGTTATTTTAATCGTTCTGGTATTTGGTATTGCCATTTCGTTGTCGCGAATTCCACAAACAGGTTTCACGCTTAACTACGGCATTCAACTTTTGCTGGCCGCGGCATTATTTTACATGTATTTTTCGAGAAATACCCTTTCGACTCGAACAAAGGGAGTAATTTTTCTTTCGGTTCTGTATGTAATGGCTTTGAGTGGCATTTTATCGTTTGGGCTTTACGGTTTTGGCTATGTGTATTTTATACCAGCATCGGCCATTGCTTTTTTGTACTTTAACCGTAAAACCGGATGGATTATTACCCTTACAAGCCTGGGCGTTATTGCACTGGTTGGCACTTTATTCTCAGTAGGCGTTTTGAATTTCACGCCCGAAAAAGGGTATATGCAAACCATACCGATGTGGCTGAATATGGTAATTACCGTTTCGCTGGTATCGATAGTGATGACCATGTTTTGGAGCAACATGTACAATATGCTTACCAATACCTTTACGCATATCAACAACCAGCAGGAAGACATGAAGAAAATGAATACCGATTTAATTGAAGCACGCGACAAAGCACTATTGTCAGACAGGCTTAAATCGTCATTTTTACGAAACATCAGCCATGAGATACGAACCCCGCTAAATATCATTATCGGGTTTTCGGATATGGTTGCCCAAACTGATGACCCCGAAGAGCAACACGAGTTTAACAAAGTAATACGCGACAACAGTAATAGTATGCTGAAGATAGTAAACGACATTGTTGATTTTTCGAAGATCGAAACCAATACATTCACCCTGAGTCAATCGAAATTCAAACTGAATGAAATTATTGATGCTATTGAAAAGAAAGCGAAGAAATGGATTGATGGCAAACCGATATCGCTTAAAATCGAACAGGTAGATTGTAAACTAAATGTCGATAAAGAGCGCTTTGAACAAATACTGAGTAATTTAATCGAAAACGCTATAAAATTTACCCACGAGGGAGAAGTAACACTCGATATAAAGCAAACCGAATCTTTTTTATATTTCAGAATAAAAGATACCGGAATAGGAATAAGCCCTGAAGAGCAAGCAAAAATATTCGATCGTTTTTACAAGGTTGATGATTTTTCGGGCGGTGCCGGTTTGGGCTTAAGCATCAGCAAATCGATTGCCCAATATATGGGAGGCGATATTACCGTTCAATCGGAATTTGGGAAAGGCTCGGAATTTGAATTTGTATTGCCGGTGAATTAGGGCACGGTGCAACTATAAAAAACTCAAGATTAATCCAACGCGAGAATTCAAAAAAGTGTGCCGGTTTTTCTTTTCCGGCACACGGTATATTCATATTATATTATTTCAGGATGATTTTTTTAGTTAATCGAACCGCATCGCACTCAATTACAATTAAATAAAATCCACAGCACAAGTTGCCCACATCGATGTTTTGTTCGCTGCTGTTTGTGTGCTGTTCAAAAACAGTGCAGCCTGCCAAATCGAACAGTTTAACACTGCTTTCAGGTTTTAAACCCGAAACAGTAATTGTTGCAAGCGCCGGATTTGGATAAATCCTCACATTTGTCTCGCCGGCTAAGCCGCTATCCGTTATCTTATCGAAATAAGCCGTTAAGGTAATATCTCCATCCACCCCAAAAGTATATTCATAATCAGTACTGATTAGCGTTGAGCCCTCCATCCATTTGGCAAATACATAGTCATCGTCTGGCGTAGCAACAATTGTAACCAATGCGTCCGGTTCGAAGGATTGACTAGTGAAGTTCACCGTTCCGCCCAGCCCGCTTACTTCAAGCGTAACCGTATAATTTTGAACTGCTTCGGGATTAAAATTGGCCACTAAGTTTCTATCGACTGTAAGGGTAAACGTATATTCGGCATCGG
>JAFGGY010000160.1 GCA_016930365.1 Prolixibacteraceae bacterium
AGAACGTCTCGAAGAGCAACAGAAGCTCGACTTTGGCCCCTTATAGGGGCTTGTCAAGTCCACCTTCTTAGAGGGTGGATTCTTTAAAATTATTTAAATAAGTTTGAACGGCTTATTTGCCAATCGATTTCATTTTAAAACCAATGGATTTCAAGACCGATGGATTTAGAATATTACGCCCATCGAATAAAAAGGCCGGTTTTAGCATATTGTCGAAAATTTGCTGCCAGTTATAGTCGATAAACTCATCCCACTCGGTTAACACGGCAACAGCATGAGCTTTCGAGGCAGCTTCGTAGGGATTGTTATAGTAAAAAACTCGTTGTTTAAAACTATCGTAATCGTCCTTAGCAATGTATTTTAAGTCGGCATGTACTTGTTTTTCGCTCACTTTCGGGTCAAAAACATGTATTTCGGCGTGGTCGTCGAGCAAGTCAGATGCTACATACATGGCAGGCGTTTCACGAGTATCGTTGGTGTCTTTTTTAAAAGCCCATCCAAACATGGCAATTTTTTTGCCCGATACAGTGTTGTATAGTGTTTTAATTATATTATCGGCAAAACGATGCTTTTGATAGTCGTTCATTATAAGTACCTGTTCCCAGTAATCGGCTACTTCGTTCAGATTTTGACTTCGGCTAATGTAAACCAGGTTTAAAATGTCTTTCTGAAAACAGCTTCCACCAAAGCCTACCGAGGCTTTTAAAAATTTATTCCCGATTCGTGAATCCATTCCAATAGCTTTGGCAACTTCTTCGACGTTAGCACCGGTTTTTTCACATAAGGCCGAAATGGAGTTAATGGATGAAACCCGTTGAGCCAAAAAAGCATTGGCTGTTAGTTTCGAAAGTTCGCTCGACCACACGTTTGTTTTAAGAATTCGTTCGCGGGGTACCCAGTTGGCATATATATCGGACAATGCATCGATGGCAGCACGTCCGCGTTCGTCTTCTTCGCCTCCAATCAAAACTCGGTCGGGATTCATCAGGTCGCTTATGGCCGTACCTTCGGCTAAAAATTCGGGGTTCGATAATACACTGAAATTACAATCGTGACCAATATTGTCGAGGATATTTCGGATTGCTTCGGCCGTACGAACCGGTAAGGTCGATTTTTCGACTACAATTTTATCGTTGGTCGATACATCGGCAATCTGGCGGGTACACAACTCAATATATTTAAGATCGGCAGCCATGCCTTTTCCTTTTCCATAGTCTTTGGTAGGCGTATTAACCGAAATGAAAATTATTTGTGCCTCATCGATGGCTTTGTCAATGTCAGTCGAGAAAAACAAGTTGCGTCCACGTGCCTCGTTAACCACTTCTTTTAACCCGGGCTCGTAAATTGGCAGGTTCTCCAGATTTTTATCGTTCCAGGCTGCAATGCGTTCGGGGTTGATATCAACGACCTGTACTTTAATATGTGGGCATTTTTGTGCAATAACGGCCATGGTAGGCCCTCCAACGTAACCGGCACCTATGCAGCAAATATTTTCGATTTTGGTTGTCATGATGTTGTTTTTTGTGATTATACCGGGAAGATTTTGTTGATATTCAGATATTCGATAATGCTTTCAGGGTTTTTCCCGTTGTTTTCGGGTTTACATACCAGGTTGGCTTTTTCGGGTTTCTGATATTCGACATCGAAGCCCGGAAGCTCGTTAAGTTTGCCTTGCTCAGCCAGTTCGTACAAGTCGGAACGGTTTTGCTTGCAATAATCGAGGCTTGCATCCATATAGACTAAGTGAAACCGTTCGATGCCAATAATATCGGCTACTTGTTCGCGAATGTTGTTGTCGGGCGAAATAAACGAACAGATGGTGATAATTCCCTGGTCGTTCAGAATTCGGGCAATATGTGCTACTCTTCGCAAATGTTCGGCGCGGTCGGCAGGCGAGAAGTCGAGCTCGCGCGATAAGCCTGAACGAACCGTGCTTCCGTCGAGCAGAACAACGGTGGCTCCCATATCAAACAACTGTTTTTCGAGGTGGTAGGCCAATTCATTTTTGCCCGAACCGTGTAAGCCTGTAATCCACAGGGTTGCACCTTTTTGTCCATAACGCTTTTGCCTTTCACCAGTGGGTATCAGGCATTGTCCCTTATCGATTTTTTCGCGGTGTAATTCAAGCGAAATGTTCGACGATAAGCTGTTTGCATCAAGCTTGTCGATAATCATACCCACTGCACAGGTGTTGTGGGTTACCGGGTCGATAAGTACAAACGAACCGGTGCTTTTGTTTTTCTCGTACGGATCGAAGAAAATGGGTTTAACAGTGGTAATTACAGCCCGTCCAATTTCGTTCAATTCAAAAAAGTCGATCGATGATTTTTGTAACGTGTTGATGTCAACCCGGTATTTAATTTCGTCGATACGGGCTTTGCTTGTATTGGTATTGTGTTTTATGTAAAATTGTGTGTCGCGATTCATTGGATTTTCGTCCATCCAAACCACCATTGCTTCAAAATGGCGTTCAATATGGGGCAGATTGTCGGGGTGTACGATCATTTCGCCTCTCGAAATATCAATTTCATCGTTCAGGGTAATGGTTACCGATTGTGGTGGGAAGGCTTCGTCCATCTCACCATCGTAGCTAACTATCGATTTAACGATGGAACGTTTTTTCGAAGGAAGCACAATTACCTCGTCGCCTTTTTTTACAATTCCGGAAGCTACCTTGGCCGCAAAACCACGAAAATCGCGGTCGGGGCGATTTACATATTGTACCGGGAATCGGAAATCTTCAAAGTTGCGGTCGCTGGCTACGTGTACGGTTTCTAAAAACTCGAGTATGCTTTTACCGTGATACCATTTTATTTTTTCCGAAGGTTCAACCACATTTTCACCCTTTAAAGCCGAAAGTGGAATGAATTCAACATCGGGTATATTCAGTTGTGAAACAAAGGCTTTATAGTCTCTGCAAATATCGTTGAAAACATCCTGACTGTAATTAACCAAATCCATTTTGTTTACAGCCAGTACCACATGCTTTATGCCCAACAGCGATACCAGGTAAGTATGACGGCGTGTTTGGGTGATAACCCCTTTGGTGGCATCAATTAGGATTACAGCAAGGTTTGCTGTTGAAGCACCGGTAACCATGTTGCGAGTATATTGCTCGTGCCCGGGGCAGTCGGCAATAATAAATTTACGTTTGTTGGTGCTAAAATAACGGTAGGCTACATCAATGGTGATGCCTTGTTCGCGTTCGGCTTTAAGTCCGTCGAGCAACAGTGCATAATCGATATCTTCGCCGGCATGACCAACGCGCTTGCTGTCGCGTTCGAGAGCGGCCAGTTGGTCTTCGTATAACATTTTACTGTCAAACATTAACCGACCGATAAGTGTCGATTTTCCATCGTCAACCGAACCTGCAGTAAGAATACGTAGCAAGTCTTTTTGCTCGTCGCGAGCAAGAAAAGCATTGATATCCATATCGCCACGGGTACTTCCTGTAGGTGAGTTGTTGTTGTCCCTCGCATTTTCACCCGACGAGGAGAGGTTCGTTTTGTTGTTATTTTGTGGTTTTATTGAGTTATCTTTTTTCATACGATTAAATTGTTTATTTTCTAAGACCGTATGGAACTCGCATGAATTTAATCATCCTCTTGGATGCGATCGTTTTACAT
>JAFGGY010000019.1 GCA_016930365.1 Prolixibacteraceae bacterium
CTAGTGCTTTCATACGATTAAATTGTTTGTTTTTATGGTATCGTATGCCTGCCCCGATTTTTCGGGGGAACTCGCTTGTATTTAATCATCCTCTTGGATGCGATCGGTTTACATGCTCGTTTCATAATGATTAATGGGTATAAGTTACCACTAGATTTTTCTCTTCAAAATTTTTCAAAGCATTGGTTAGCTCATCTTCAGGTGTTATTACGTTATAATTCTCCCAAAACGTGGCGTCATAAGTCGAAATTTTTTCTGTAAAAATTTCATTCGGCCTAAAAATATCGTGGCGTGCAAATTTTTCAAAGCTACCTTTTTCAATGCTGGTTGTCAAAATTTCAGATGTACTGCTAAAGTTTGTTTTTTCGCGTGTTTCGCGATTGTTAATTTTAATGTCGAAAAAACTGCGTGCCGATTGCAAATACCATTTTGAATCGATGTGTTTATATTGCACAGTGTATTCGAGTTTATCGGGGTCAACTTTTACATGGCGAGGTTTTTTGTAAATGAGGGTTTGTCGTGCTTCGCGCAATCCCTGCCGGGTATATCTGAACTCGACCCGTGCAATGCCCCAGGTTTCGATGTCGAAATACAGGGTTCCTTCGAAAAGAATATTGCGCAAGGTATATATGGGCGAAAATTCAACAATGGCAGTTTTACGGTTATTTATCAGGGTAGTGCGTTCAAATTTGTACGTATAGAATTTACGGTTTTCTGCATCAAGGAAACTTTCTTTATTTTTTACAACATCGAGTTTTGTAATGTAGAAGGGGCCTCCCATCAAAGTGAGCCTGATGTCGCCAATCGGTGAAGTCTCCGTTCCTTTTCGTCCTTTAATAAATTTAACCAGGTCGTTTCGATATTCATTATGATAGGGAGCTTTCAAAATATTTAGTACGGCTTCCGAAATGTTAGTATAATGGTTATTCTCGATGGTTATTTCGCGGTAAAATGCTTCAAACAGGGTATATTCTGTTTCGTAATTGCGCTTATAATTTTGGTCATAATTGCGAAAAATATCTTCGGGATTGTAACGGGTAATGTTTATAGTTTGAAGCTTAAATATATGCGTTTGGAGTTTTATGTTTAGTGGCAGGGAGTCGGTTTGAGCTATGGGCAGGTATTTGGTTTCGTAGCCCAGACAAGAAAAAGCCAATGTGTCGTTAGCCAGACTATCGGGTATAAGTACCGAAAACTTGCCCTGGGTATTCGATATAGTACCCAAAGCTTTACCCACCAGGGTAATGTGGCAATATGGCACCGGCTGAATTCCATTTTGCCCGGTAATTTGTCCGGTAATTCTGATTTTTTTAATCGAAGCAGTGGTATCAGGAAGCTCCCGGGTTGGGTAAAATATTACCTGGTTGTCAACGGTTCGTATGGCCAGGCTATTATCCGGAATTAATCGGTAAAGCACTTCAATAAGCAATAGGTTTTCGGCAATAATACTAATATGCTTTTGAGCTTCAAGAGCCTGTGGATTATACGAGAAATGAATATTATATTTAACGCTCAGACTGTCGAGCAAATCGGCTTTCTTTATCGAATCGGCTTTTATCGAAATAGTTCGCATTAAAATATCTTCGTCGGCCAAAGCAACCGAAGTTCCAATTACTAATACGAAGAAAGAAATAATGCCGAGCTTCATATGCTTATGGTTATAAAATTTTCTTGAGCCTGAATTCGGTTTTCAATTCTTTGCCGTTTCGCAACAGCAACAATCGAATTCTCTTGTTATCTTTTAATCGTAATTCGAGGTTTATATCGTTCAATGTTAGCTTGTTGTGGTTTGTAAAATTGAGGCGCAATATCTGATCGGTTTCGCGCACCCCGGCTTCCCAGGCCGGCTAACCTTCAATAACGTTACTTACGATAAAAACAGGCACCCCGGGTACAGGGTTTATCACCTCGAGACCACTCATGTTGTAATTATAATTGTTTTTGAAATTGCTGTTGGGCTTTAATATCAGCCGCAAATTGTGATAGTCGATGGTTACGGTAAAGCGACGTAATAGTTCACCCCCTATTGAGCCATGTCGGTTTTCTGAAAGAATAATTTGGTTAATAAAATCGGATTTTGGATACGACACAATGGGGTTTTCAATGGGTTTGCCACCAAGCCACAATGCACCAAGTCGCCCTTTGTTTCCGTATAAATCGCCTCCCAGCCCGGCTCCCAGGTAGGTAAACAAATTAGTTTTGGGCAATACAATTTGCGAATCGGCTTCGGTAATAAGCCAAAGGGCGTCGCTGGCTCCTGTATCGACAAGTAAATTTACCGGCACAATTGTTCCGTTATCCTGTACAATTTCAGTTTCTATAACCGGCTTATTTTGAATCATTTTAATAGGTAAAACTATATCGTTTTTACGAGGTTTATAGGTAAAAAATTGTGGTTTGGTAAGTTCTATCTTCTTATTTACATAGTCGATTTTAACAATGTAGTGCCTAAAAAAATCAAATCCGATTAAACCGTGTACAGGCATGCCCAGTATTTGCGATATCTGGAACGTTTCGTCAAGTATAACATTCATTTTTACATGCCGGGCGGTTAATCCGGGTAAAGTCAGAGTGTTGTCGCCCGATTGATAGGCCTGTATATTGGTTTCTTTACCTAAGCCGTTTACGGCTACCGGTTGCAGATAGTTCAGATCGAGTTTATCTATCAGGGTCAGCTCGGTAATTATTGGGGTTTTTACGCCGGTATCGAGAATAAAATTCATGGTATCGGAATTGTTAATGGATACCGGAATAATAATCAGGTTGCTTATGAGCTTGAAATCTGTTTCGATGGATTTTTTTTGCGCATTGTTGAATAAAAAGCCGGTGTTTGGCTTATGGTAAAGGTCTTTATAGTTAATACTTTCTGCCATTGGAATGTAATCGCGTACCATCATAAGGTTGTTCTCGATTTCAAAAATCAGAAAATAATCTTGCATAAGTTTGTTAAGTACTTCGCGTACCGACTTGTTCGATATGCTTAGGTTAACACGCTTTCCCTTAATCAGTTTAGAGTTGTAATTGTAATCGAGGTTAAATTGAGAACATATCTTTTCAATCACCGACTCAAGTGGTTCATTTTCGACATATAACGTTATGTTTTGGTCGAGTATGTTGATTGGTTGTTGTGCTTTTGATTCTGTTATAGGCAACATCAATAAAAACACAAAAACAATGGTGTAAATGAATCGTATTTGTTTCATTATACCCTCTCCCCTCTTATTTATTTCTTGTTTTTTAACAGGTAAACCCGCCTGTTGGTTTGCTCAATATCCAAATCCAGTGTTATGCCTGCTACTTCAAAAATATAGTCGATATCCTGCCTGGTAAACGAAGCCGTAAGCATTAGCATCGTATCTACTTCTTCGTCGATGTTCATTTTAATATTGAATGCATTTTCGAGCGTGCGGGCAACTTCATTGAGATTTGCCGCATTAAATTCAATGTATCCGGTTGCCCAGGCCAGTTCATTTAAATCGAATGAGGCCATTTTTGTTAGCTTCTTATAATCGTGTGTTAAAATTCCCTTTTCGCCTTTTTCCAGGTAAATGGCATCGTTGTTGGCCGATCGAAACTGCACTTTTCCATGGTTTACAGCTACCTCAACATTTTTTACATTCGAATAGGCATTAACGTTGAAAGCCGTTCCCAGCACCTCAATTTCAGCATTGTAAGTGTGTACTATAAAAGGACAATTCTGGTCGGGTGCTACTTCGAAGTAAGCCTCGCCGGTAAGTTTAATTTCACGTATTTTTTTACCAAATCTGCTACTGAGTTCAATGCTTGAACCATGGTTGAGAGTTACCCGGCTACCATCGCCGAGCTCATAAACCGGATGGCTAAAATCGTTAGCTGCCGTAGCATAAGTAATTGAATCTTGTGTGTTAAAAAAGTACCAAAAAAGTACCGAAGCAACCAGTAAAAGCGCAACAGCCGCAGCATATTTTACCATAAAGCGATACAGAGGCATTGAACGTTTCTTTGCCGTTTGTGCAGGCTTAGTCTGAAACTTTTCCCAGGCTTTATCGGCATCGAAACGACGCATTCTTGCCGCGTCGGTGGTTGCATTGAAAAAAGCAACTGTTTTTTCCCACTCATCGGGGTTTGCTTTAAGTTGCCCAATCAGTTCAAGGGCTTCCTCGTCGAGTTCTTCGTTGGCCAGGTAGGCCGCAATAATATTCCAATTTTCCTTCTTCACAGTATCCATTTTTCTAATATGACAGTTCAATTGTACAAAACCCTTAAATGCTAAAGGTAAGGATGAAACCAATAAGCGTTTTTTTTATGTCGGACAGTTTATTTCTAAGTTCTTTTAATGCCAAACCCATTTGGGTTTCAACCGTTTTAACCGAGATGTTCAGCTTGTCGGCAATTTCGCGGTATTTTAAATCGTGTTGTCGGCTGAGAATAAATATTTCACGCCGTTTGGGAGGCAGCTGGTCAATGCAAAAATTAATACGTTCGGCCAGAACAAAATCGAATGCCGATTGCTCGTTGTCGGCTATCACCATACTCCGAAGGGTCTCTTTTTGATGCTGATCGACCACTGTGCGATGCTTGATGTGGTTAAGTGAAAGATTTTGAACCGAACGGAAAAAATAATTTTTTACCGAAGTATTTATGCTGATGGATGATTTTGAATCCCAAATTTTAGCAAAAAAGCCCTGAACCAAATCTTCAGCTTCATCGTAATCGCGAACATACTTATAGGCATACATACAAAGCGGAGCATAAAAAAGTTTGAACAGCGATTCAAAGCTTTTGGTATCGCCCTTTAAAAATTGCACAAATAGTAGTTCGTTGTTGTTCATCAGCCAGCATGAGTTAAAGGTGCAAAATACAAAATATAAGGCATTTATTGTACAGACATTTATCAGCAGGTTTTACCCTGATTTTTTCGAATCCCTTTTTTTAAAAATATGCATTTGTCATCAAAACATCTTACATTTGATTTTTGACAGCCTTTTTGAAAACAATACATGAAACAAATTCGAAACAAACTTATTTCAGCTGCGCTATTTTTAGTTATACTGGCCATTATTGCCGGTATAAGCTATACAAAAAACATCCATAAAAATGTAGCCAATGGTATTGAAAAAGAACTTTTTTCGATAGCCGGGCTTAAAACCAATAATTTATCGGTGTGGTATTCCGACGAATTGGATGATGTTGAATTTATTTTACAAAGTAATCTTCTCCGAAATGATATTGTTCAACTACTTCAAAATCATACTATCCAAAACGAAAAGCATGCAGCCGAACACTTATCGGCTATTGCCACACAACATAACTACTCCAATATTGTTGTGTTTAACCGTAAATCAGAACCAGTTTGGTCGCTTGCCCCATATACCATAAGCCATACAATTGATTCAGCTATTCAAAAAACACTTTCGACCCGCAAAATACAGGCACTGGGCTTTCAATTGGCAGATAATGAAAAACAAAGTATGACGATTAATTTTTCGTCTCCTGTTTTTGAAGACGACGGACAGATTGCAGGTGTAGTTTTATTTTCAATAAATCCACATACTTCATTTTTACCGTCATTTTTAAATTGGCCGGGAGCAGGCCAAACAGGCGAGCTTATTTTGATAGAAAAACAGGCCGACAGCATTCGGTTTCTGTTAAGTTCAAATCAGCAATTATCACCTGGCTTTCCAAGAAGCCAATCGTTAAATACTGAACCCCAACTTGCCATTAAGGGACTAACCAAAAACAACCACTTGTTATACGGAAACGATTACCGGGGCAACGATGCACTGGCTGTTGTTAAACAAGTACCGAATACAAACTGGTATGTAATGGTAAAAATTGACGAAGCAGAAGTTTTTTCCTCTTATCGAACAAAAGCACTATTCTTTTACTTAGTTCTCCTGTTTTTTGTGCTCTTCATCTTTTTTGTTTTTGCCTATTTTTACCGAACCTCGCAAAGCAAGCTTTACCAAAAACTCTTTCTGGCCAACGAAGAATACAAAACCACCCTTTACAGCATTGGCGATGCTGTTATTACAACCGATGCAAATGGCCGAATAAAAAATATGAATTCAGTTGCCGAAAAACTTACAGGTTGGAAAGAACCAGAAGCTCTCAAAAAATTTCTCGACGAAGTTTTTGTAATTATTAACCAGGAAACGCACGAAAAAATCGAAAGTCCATTTGAAAAGGTAGTTGAAAGTGGCGTTGTTGTTGGACTGGCTAATCATACTCTTTTAATATCGAAAGATAATACTAAACGGCCAATTGCCGATAGCGGAGCCCCTATTTTCGACAATAAGGGTATATTAACGGGCGTAGTGGTCGTATTCAGTGATAAAAGTGCTGAACACGAACAGGAAAAAAGAATAGAAGAACAACAGCGACAGATGCAAACCCTTTTATCGAACCTTCCGGGCATGGCCTATCGTTGCAATTATGACGAAGATTGGACAATGAAATTTGTAAGCAAGGGCTGCTTACTGCTCACCGGATACTGGAATCACGACTTAATTGATAACAATACATTAAGCTACAATTCTCTCATATTACCTCAATATCGCAAAAAAGTACACTACGTAATCGAAGAAGCAGTTAAAACCAATAAAAGCTTCGAAATTGAATACGAGATTCAAACCAAAAATGGTGAAATAAAATGGGTATGGGAAAAAGGCAGAGCTATATACGACGATCATGAAAAAGTGTGTGCCATCGAAGGTTTTATCAACGACATAACCAAAAGAGTTAAAATAGAACATGAACTGGCCGAAAGCCGGATATTATATAAAAATTTGACCCAAAAAGCCAGTGTGGGAATTTTTAAAACCGACATCGAAGGCAATACGGTTTATGTTAACTCGAAATGGTGCGAACTGGCCGGCAGTACCGAAACCGAAGCCATTGGCCTGCAATGGCTCAAAAGGATACATCCCGACGATAGGGAAACCGTTAGCAAAAATTGGTTAACGGTAGTAAATGAAAAAGAAAGCTACGCAACCGAATACCGTTTTATACACAATGATGGTGAAATTGTATGGGTTCAGGGACAAGTAGCTCCCGAATACGATGCACAGGAAAACCTGGTGGGCTTTGTGGGTACCATTACCGATATTACAACCCGCGTAAAAGCTGAACAAACCCTCCAGCATAACAATAATCTTTTACACACCATTATCGAAAATATTCCCGACTCTATTTATATGAAAGATGCAATGGGACGTAAAGTTATTGCCAATTATAATGATGTTCTTATATGTGGTGCCGAAAAATTTGAAGAAATAAAAGGAAAAACCGATTTCGAACTGTTCCCAAAAGAAATTGCCGAAGAGTATTGGACCGACGACCAGCTTGTTCTCAAAGAAGGAAAATCCATTATCAACAAAAAGGAACACATGATTACCAAAAAAGGAGAAGAAGAGTGGTTACAAACTTCAAAAATTCCCTTGCGAAACGAACAGGGCGAAATAGTCGGGCTGGTTGGCCTGGGGCATAATATTACAAACCAGGTTAAGGCCGAAACCGAACAAAGCAAGCTTTATACGGCCATAGAACAAACACCTCTGTCGATTATTATTACTAATACCGATGGTGTAATTGAATATGTAAACCGAAACTTTATCGAAACTACTGGGTATTCTTTAGACGATGCAATTGGTAAAAAACCGAACATTCTGAAATCGGGAACACAGGCAAAAGAACTATATGCCGAAATGTGGAGCATGCTTAAGCGGGGATACGACTGGCGTGGTGAAATTCAAAATAAAAAGAAAAACGGAGAACTTTTTTGGGTAAATACAATTATTACCCCCGTAAAAAATCAAATGGGCGAAACCATCAATTTTGTTGCTGCCGAAGAAGATATTACCTATAAAAAAGAGCTTTTTGAAGAATTGCTTCAAGCTAAGAATAAAGCCGAGGAAAGTGATATGCTGAAAACATCTTTTCTGGCTAACATGAGCCACGAAATTCGCACACCCCTTAATTCAATTCTGGGCTTTACCGATTTGCTTAAAGATGCCGAACATATTCCATATAAAGATCGGATGCAATTCTCATCCATTATTGAAAAAAGTGCCGAAAGTCTTTTGCAAATTATTAACGATATTATCGACATTTCGAGCCTCGAAACAAACCAACTCACTATTAATGTTTCCACTTTCAATCTGAACGATCTGATTGAAGCTCTTTTCCACGAATACATTAGCCTGGCTGATAAGTCGCCTCACCAAATAGAAATTCGCATACTCCCAATGGAAAATAATTTGAATATAACCACCGATAAAAACCGGTTAAACCAAATATTTGTAAACCTGCTTAACAATGCCATGAAATTCACGCCCGAGGGATATATCGAATTTGGGGTTACTGGGCACGATGAACAATTTATCTATTTCAAAGTAGAAGATTCCGGCATTGGCATCGAAGCGGCTCATCAGGAAGTTATTTTTGAACGTTTCCGACAGGTCGAAAACAGTTCTACGCGTCATTTTGGCGGCAATGGACTTGGTTTGTCAATTGTTAAAAACCTGATGCTTGTGCTGGGAGGCGACATAAACCTGACGTCGGAACCAGGTAAGGGCTCGTGCTTTAGCTTTCACCTACCAAAATAAAAAACTTTTGAATAAAAACACCGCCTTTTTTGAATCTGTTTTAACGTATTACATGGGTTTAACAGATGTGAGTATAAACAGATTTGCTACTTTTGTGCAAAACAGGAACAACAATGAGCCATACTTCGGAATTTTACATGCAACGATGCCTTTATTTGGCTCGGCAGGGCGAAGGAAGAGTTGCACCCAATCCAATGGTAGGTTGCGTAATTGTTCATCAGAATAAAATAATTGGAGAGGGTTTTCACCAAAATTATGGCGAAGCGCATGCCGAAGTTAATGCTATTAATTCTGTAGCAAACAAAAACTTATTGTCGCTTTCAACTTTATATGTAAACCTCGAGCCTTGTGCTCATTATGGCAAAACTCCACCCTGTTCCGATCTTATAATTTCGAAGAAAATACCCCGGGTTGTAATTGGTACTACCGATCCTTATGCAAAAGTAGCCGGTAAAGGCATCGAAAAAATGAAAAAAGCCGGTATTGAGGTTGAAGTTGGCGTTTGTAGCAGCGAATGCCTTGAGCTAAACCGGCGTTTCTTTACTTTCCACGAAAAAAAACGTCCATATATCATCCTAAAATGGGCTCAAACAGCCGATGGTTTTGTTGATATCGACCGTACTAAAGCTCAGCTTGGGCAGCCAACCTGGATAACCAACGAAATGGCACGCATTGCTGTTCACAAACAACGCGCTAGCGAAAGTGCCATTTTTATTGGTACCGAAACAGCACTGAAAGATAATCCCTCGCTCACCTTACGCGATTGGGCAGGAGTTCAACCTTTGCGTGTTGTAGCCGATTATTACCATCGCTTGCCCTCAACCCTCCATATTTTTAATTCTTTGGCTCCCTCGGCCTATGTTTCCGAAAAGCCTTCGAAAAACCAACGAACTGCACAATTTATTAAAGCCGAAAACCCCGGAAAAGTAATCGACGGATTGCTACAGTATTTGTATCAACAAAATCTTTTATCGGTAATTGTAGAGGGAGGCCCAAAAATGCTTCAAAGTTTTATTAACCAAAATTTGTGGGACGAAGCTCATGTTTATACCGGGCAGATATGTTTCCATTCGGGAGTAAAAGCGCCTGTTTTTGGGAGTTCGCCCGAAAAATTCGACCGTTTCTACAACAGCGAATTAAAAGTTTACCGAAATCGAAATGCAGGTTAAACCATTTTTCGAATATCTCTTTTTTAACGTTTGAACTTTCAAAATTTTTTCCGAGAATGCAGAGCTTTTTCCGGTAGTGCCATGATGTTCCTTTTTCGCAAAACGAATAAAATCATATTTTACCCTATAAAAAACAGGGGTGTAATTATTTTATGTGTATTTTTGTGTCGTTATGCGTATTTATACAGGGGGTTAATTGTGTAAGATATTATTAATAAATAAAACCACCCCTCTGATATATGGCTGTGTGTTTAAAAATAGAGCTTATGAAAAAAATACTGATTATTAAATGTGGCGATACTTTTCCGGCAGTAAAAGAAAAGCACGGCGATTTCGACGAGATGATTATCAAACGCTCAAATCTTCCGTCCGGTATATTTAAAGTTTTCAATGTACATCGTGGCGAACAATTGCGTCATCCGGGTGAGTATATTGCTGCCTTTATAACCGGCTCGCACAACAATACCAATGAAAATACCTCTTGGATGAAGCAACTGAAAGACTGGATTATAACTGCGCGATACAGTAATATTCCGGTTCTGGGAATTTGTTTTGGTCATCAACTAATTGCTGAAGCGCTGGGTGGTATGGTTGAATTAAACCTTAGCGGAATGGAACTGGGCAATCAGCACATTAAACTTACCCCTGCCAGAGCTCACGACCCACTATTTAAAAACATAAAAAATTCGCTGATATCGTATAAATCGCATAGCTATCATGTAAGTAAGTTGCCTCTTGGAGCTCATGTATTGGCGCGAAGTGAGTCGGGAATAATTGAATCGTTCAGGCTCGATAAAATATATGGTACGCAGTTTCATCCAGAGTTTAACAGCGAGATAATAAAAGAATATTATCGCCAGCTAAAAAAAGAAGAGCCCCCTGTTTCAATTGGGGTAAAATTGAAACAAGAGTTCAATAATGAGATGATTATCCCCAATTTTATCGATCTGTCGCTTAAATTTTAAGATTATTTGTGAATTCATTGTTAAAAAATGAATTTTCCAATAAAAAAAATCAAAAAAAATACAAAAACACCTAAAAAAAAGCATTCAAAGTGTATATTTGTCATCGTTAAGCGATTTTAAATCTCAAATTGTAAGTATATATTCAATTTAAAAGACATAATGTCGTTTACTAATAGAAAAGACAAAAAAAGATTAACGGAAACAAAAATTACAATTATGGCAACATTTCGATTAGCAGCTTTTCAAAAGCTTCTTGAGAGAAAACCTCTCGATGTAACCCGCGAAGCCGACCTTACTTCCGATTTTTATGGAAAATTGGTATTTGGCCGCTCCAAAATGAAGAAATACCTGTCGAAAGAATCGTACAAAGCAGTATGCGACGCGATTGACAATGGTACAACCATTAACCGTAAAGTAGCCGACGGGGTAGCTACAGGCATGAAGGCCTGGGCACTCGAGAACGGTGCAACACATTATACCCATTGGTTTCAGCCGCTAACCGACGGAACAGCCGAAAAGCACGATGCTTTTATCGACCATAATGAACTTGGCGGTGTAGTTGAGGGATTTTCGGGAAAGCTTTTAGCACAACAGGAACCTGATGCTTCTTCGTTTCCGAACGGTGGCTTGCGTCAAACTTTCGAAGCCCGCGGATACACGGCATGGGATGTATCGTCGCCTGCCTTTATTGTAGGTACTACACTTTGTATTCCTACTATTTTTATTTCGTACACCGGAGAAGCGCTCGATTATAAAGCTCCATTGCTTAAATCGCTTGCTGCAGTCGATAAAGCAGCCGTTGACGTATGCCAGTATTTCGATAAAAATGTAACCAAAGTACAAGCCAACCTGGGTTGGGAACAAGAATATTTCCTGATTGATGAAGCTTTATTCCAGGCTCGTCCCGACCTTGCATTAACCGGGCGTACCTTAATGGGGCATTCCTCGTCGAAAGATCAGCAGCTCGACGACCATTATTTTGGTTCAATACCCGAGCGGGTAAGTAAATTTATGATTGACCTCGAAAACGAAGCCTATAAACTGGGAATTCCGGTTAAAACTCGTCACAACGAGGTGGCTCCCAATCAGTTTGAGCTGGCACCCATTTACGAAGAGTGTAACCTGGCCAACGACCACAACCAACTAACCATGGACTTGCTGAATCGCGTGGCTCGCCATCATGGTTTTCGTTGTTTGCTGCACGAAAAACCTTTTGCAGGTATTAATGGTTCGGGCAAGCACAACAACTGGTCGTTATCGACCAATACCGGAGTAGTGCTCTACGCCCCCGGCAAAAACCCCAAAGGCAACATGCAGTTTTTAACGTTTGTGCTTAATGCGTTAATGGCTCTTTACAAACATCAGGATTTGTTGCGTGCCAGCATTTTAACCGCATCAAACTCGCATCGTCTGGGTGCCAACGAAGCCCCACCAGCCATAATTTCTGCATTTTTGGGCACCGAGGTTAACAAAATGCTCGACCTGATTGAGCAAAACGTTTCCGACAAAAAAATGACTCCCGAAGAAAAAACTTCGTTAAAGCTAAATATTGGTCGTATTCCCGAGATATTACTCGACAATACCGACCGCAACCGAACTTCGCCCTTTGCTTTCACCGGTAACCGTTTCGAATTTCGTGCAGTGGGATCGTCGGCTAACTGTGCATCGGCAATGATTGCACTTAATACTGCGGTGGCCAAACAACTTATCGAATTCAAAACCGAGGTTGATAGTTTAATTGCCGGTGGCATTAAAAAGGACGAAGCTATTTTCCAGGTGCTTAAAAAGTATATCGAAATTTGTAAGCCTATCCGTTTCGACGGCAATGGATACAGCAACGAGTGGGTAATAGAAGCCGAAAAGCGTGGACTGACGAACATTACAAGTGTGCCCGAATCGCTCAAAGGTTACCTAAAAAACACATCGAAAGAACTATTTATCGAAATGGGTATTTTCGATGAGAAAGAACTCGAAGGCCGTGTGGAAGTAGAGTACGAAAAATTTATGAAGAAAATCCAGATTGAAGCCCGTGTTTTAGGCGACCTGGCCTTAAACCACATCGTACCTACTGCCGTTAAATACCAAACCCAGCTTCTCGAAAATGTTAAAGGCTTAAAAGAAGTGTTTGGCGATGAATTTAAAACCCTTGCCGGTAATCGCCTTGATATAATTCGCGAAATATCGGAACATGTTACCTTTATTAAGAACAAGGTTAACGAAATGGTTGAAGCACGAAAATTGGCAAATAAAATCGAAGATGAAGTGGAAAAAGCTTTTGCTTACGATAAAGAGGTTCGTCCATTCCTCGAAGAAATTCGCTACCACATCGACAAGCTCGAACTTATTGTTGACGATGAGTTGTGGCCTTTACCCAAATACCGCGAACTTCTGTTTAACCGTTAATCAAACCATTCCATATTAATTATATTTTAGAGACTGTCGGATCCGACAGTCTCTTTTTTTTGCTATAATTTCACAGATTATAGGGGTCAGTTCAATTAGGGTTGGTTTCATATTTTAGCAGCAATTCTTCTAGTCCGGAAAGCGATTAGATTTTAATGCAAGAAATGTTGTGGTGTAATTTAACCCGTTTTATGCATTAGAAAACCTATTACGCATTGAATTGAAAATCGGCGTAGCCAAACTACTTCAAAACAAGTCGCTTCGCTAACTTTCTTCAACTTACCAGAGCGATGCTATGCCTCGTTTCAGTAAGTTCTTGTTTTATTGTATTTTAAATGCTCATGACTGAGTTCTAATACATAATCCGAGTTTAAGAGAACCAACCGAACTTCGATGCGTGTCAATTTTTTCTGACAAAGCTCCGCTAAGCTTCGGCGTGCTGCGAGCTAATTCCAACTCCCCCTCGATTGAGTGCAACGGTAACGAGGGTTTAACCAATTCTCGTCTGTGACTGCCTGTTCCAAGCATCGGGAAGAGGAATGCAACGAACTGGCAGTAGGAAAACTATGTACATGAAATGCCCATGCTTGGTAAGCACAATCAGTGATGATTATTTGCTATGGGCATTCTATCTGACCTTAACAAACTAATCATAATCAGATAAAAATCCTGTAAGAACGATGATTGTCGAAAAAGCCGAAGATTACCTTTTTAGTTCAGCCCGAAATTATGCATCTTTGGGTGGTGTTATTGAAGTTGAAGTGATACGTTAGTTATTGAATGATTGCATCATTCACAACAATGTGTCGTTACAAACGAGGGAGAGGGGGGATGAAACATGAGATTTTGTTTGTAATAAACTTAACATCAGCAAGCAACTTAGATAATTAGACCGGCAAATCACAAGCATCTCATTGTCTGCGACTTAAAAAATCACAACGAGCTATTTTTTTAAAATATATTAAATAAAACTAAAATGAACTTACTACAAGAAATCTTATCAAAGATTCAATTTACAGAAGAAATTGATTTTGATCAAACAAATGAAAAAATTTTTGAATTAGATTACCCTCTCATCGAAAAATATAAAAAGCATAATATCAGCCACAAAAAATACATAGAGAACTATCAATATAGAAAACGTACAGATTATGAGAATTATGTGTGCTTAGATATAGAAATCAAGAAGGAATCAAGTCAAGAGGTTTTGAATATTATTAAAGAGATTCTACTGAATTTCAAGAAAGGAAAAATTGAAAAATCTCATATTATGAAGGTTAAGGAAAAAAATGTTTTTCACTCAGTTAATATAGACCAAACAACACGGCTTGATTTAGTTAGAGTTAATGAATCCTTGGTAATCCAAGTTGTTCGTCATGATGGCAGACTATATAATAATGAAAAGGGTTAGCAAATATTTACATAAAATATTGTTTGGGATTTTATTTAGATACAAATACTATAATCCAACCCATATTATAACTAAATCGGCAAGCCTTACAATCTATTTCATTTTGTCCTAAATTAAGTTGACTTATTAACATTATTTTGGTCAACCTATTTCAAGACCTATACAACCCCCTGTTCCGATAACTATCGGAAGAGTCAGGTGCGTGTTTGAATTATTATTTTTTCGCGCAGTTCCGGATATATTCTCAAGTTC
>JAFGGY010000161.1 GCA_016930365.1 Prolixibacteraceae bacterium
CTGATTACTGATTACTGGTTACTGATTACTGGTTACTGGTTACTGATTACTGATTACTGATTACTGATTACTGGTTACTGATTACTGGTTACAGGTTCCAGGTTTCAATTTACTGATTACTGGTTACTGATTACTGATTACTGGTTACTGATTACTGGTTACTGATTACTGGTTACTGATTACTGGTTACTGGTTACAGGTTACAGGTTACAGGTTACAGGTTACAGGTTACAGGTTGTTTTAACCACAGCTCACAATCACAGCGCTCATCGTCTCAGTACTCATCATCTCAGTGCTCATCATCTCATCATCTCAGTGCTCATCGTCTCATCATCTCAGTGCTCATCGTCTCATTTCTCACAGCGCTCATTTCTCACAGCGCTCACTCACAATATCCATACTGCCACATTTGGGACACACTTCAATGGTATCGTTACCGGCACAGGACTCTATGTTATCAAAATCGAGTTCTTGTTCGGAGCCTGTCCATCCACAATTTTTACATCTATATTGGTTCATTTATTAAACAATTCGTTAATGTTTTTTAAGTAATTTATATTTTTATTTGCATTGGGTTAATCGTCTAAAAACCCAACAATCAGCCTATTACAAATCCATTCGAACATCTCATGTCTTTTATCTAACGTACTATTGCCATACAATAGTATTTTACTATTTTTTTAAGTTACTAACAATGTGCTGGTTGTGTTTTACTGTTTTAACTATATATGTTATTGATATGATATTTGTTACATGTAAAGTCTAATGTCTCATGTCTCATGTCTACAATCTAACGTACTATTGGTATGTATTATGCACCCTTAATTTATAATCCCGTTAAGCCACTAAGTCCACCAAGAAAAAGGCTTTTAGTGGTTGTACCTTTGTAAGTGGTTTTTCTTCAATATTTGTAACAATAGTTCGTTGCTATTCTTTAAGTCATTAATAATGAACTGTTTGTGTTTCCTTGATTTAACTATTCAAATTACTGATAATTAATTCATTACAAGTCTAAGATCTCAAGTCTATAATCTAACGTACTATTATTATTTTTTTTCGGTTGCAATATTAATGTTTCTTTTTGCTAACGGAAGCTGGATTATAGAAAATTTTATCGCGCAATAACGACAATTGCAACAAGCGCCAGTTTTCGATATAGGCCAGCGACTTGCGCAGCACATCGAAATATAGGGCAACCATAAGCAGTGCGGTAAGCAACCATACCACCAATATGTTATACCAAACGGTATCGATTTTAAGCGGTCCAATTTGCTTGTAGGAAGCATAAAAATGGGCACTCCCGTTTTTATGAGCCGGTGCACGGTATATGGGTTCGTCGCCTTGCAGAATTCTGTTGTCGGCCACATACACTTTTTGCATTGAATATTTATCGCGAAGCATACGTTCGAGGTTTTTATTCACATAGCGATCGCGGTATTGCAGCATGCGTTCGGCATCGCCATCGAAGCGCTGTAAAAGTTGGGTTTGCAGCTCATCGAGCCGGAGCGAAACCTTCCGGTGATTTTGAATATATAAGGTTCGAACCCGGTCGATATACGATGTAAATTCATTTAAACTTTGCCCTTTTTGCAAGCGATTTAAAAGAATTTGCAAAGAATCGTCCGGCAACTGCACATCGTTGGCAATTTGCTTCATCGAGTTTGAAAGCACGGGCATCAGTTCATCCCTTCGGCCTTGATTATCAGTGGTGTTATAAGCTTCGAAATAATTTTCGACCTCGGGCAGCCAGTAATAAGCGTTGAATCCCAGTTTGTTTTTCTCCTGTTCGGTTTCAAAAAAGACTTTTCGATATTTATTGTTGGCAAACTCGTTAACGGCCAAAGCTTCGTATGACCATCGCGAAGTCATCAAATCGCCGATAATAGGCGTACGCGAGTAGCTGCTCATGGAAGGGTGCATTTTATTAAAATCGACAATCACGCCGCTAAGCAAAAGCTGGGGCACCAACATAAGCGGTATTAAAATATAAATAGCAACTGCCGAGTTAAGCCCTGCCGAGAGGTTCAGTCCCAGAATATTCGCAAAACAAGCTGTAGTAAAAAGCACCGCCCAATTGGTAAACAGCAGCCCTTTAAATCCGAGCATATAATAGCCAATAAGCACAAAAAGCAAAACCTGTATGGCTGATATTGCAAATAACATCAGAATTTTAGAAGAGAAATAAGCACCACGGCTCAAATTCAGAAATTCTTCGCGTTTAAGAATACGCCGGTCTTTAAAAATCTCTTCGGCGCTAATGCTAAGCCCAATAAACATGGCCACCACAACGCTCATAAACAAAAATGCCGGGATGTTGTCGTTTTCGGCAAAGATATACCTCCCGGTTGGAGCATATTTTGAGAAAAAGCCCAGGATTAAAGCCAGCAAAGGAGCTTCGAGCAGAGCGATTGACAAGTACTGCCGGTTCGATTTTTTAGAAGCGTAATCGCGCCGAAAGTATAACTTTAGTTGTTTCAACCAGCCGGGTACTTTAAAATAATTATCGGGAAACGCTTTGCTTTCTACCGGGTTGAGTTTCATAAAGTCGAGTACCCGCGGTTCCACTTTTTCTTTATAGCGGTTGTACCAATCTTCGGGTGAAATTTTTCGTTTCCGGATATTACGTCCGAAGGGGTCAACCATACGTTCTTCGATAATACGCAATGGCTGTTCGGTTTTCACATTACCGCAGGCCAGGCATTCACTTTCGTCGGGGTTTACGTAATTGGCTTCTTTTTTAAAATAGGTAACGGCTTCCATTGGGTTACCAAAAAAGACCACGCGTCCACCTTTATCCATCACAATCAGGCGATCGAACAATTTATAGATATCGCTCGATGGCTGGTGAATATTTACAATCACCAGTTTTCCTTTCAGGCACTGCCGTTTGAGCAAAAACATCACCTTTTCGGAATCGGACGACGATAAGCCCGATGTGGGTTCGTCGGCAAAGAGGATAGATGGTTCGCGCATAAGCTCAAGAGCTATGTTCAGGCGTTTTCGCTGACCGCCGCTCAAAATTTTCTTCAACGGATTTCCCACCACCAGGTCGCGGGCTTCAACCAGGTCGAAATCAATAAGGGTTTGTTCGATAATATTTTCAATTTGCCCGTCGTTCATATTTCCGAAACAGAAACGGGCATTGAATTCGAGGTTTTGATACACAGTCAATTCTTCGAGCAGGAGGTCGTCCTGTGGCACATAACCAATAAGCCCTTTAAGCTTTTCGGCATTTTTAGGTTCGTGTAAGTCGTATCCGTTAATTGTAATTTTTCCGCTTCGGGGTTTTAGTTTTCCGTTTAAAACATTCAGCAAAGTAGTTTTGCCTACTCCACTGCCGCCTAATATGCCCACCATATCGCCCGACCTTTCCTGGAAACTCAAGGGATGCAAGCCATATACCCGGCGGCTAAACCGGTATTCGATATTCTCGGCATTATAAACAATGATGGGCTGTCCCTTTTGGCGAATAAAACGCGACATAATACTGCTGTAGTAAATTGGGATGATGCGCGAAGTGCGCAAAATGCCACCCGGGGGGAAAAAATACAGTCGCTGCTGCGACAAGCGATGCCCGTTGAGATAGAGGTTTCGGGGCCCCCAGTATTTAAAAAACAAGGTATTTACACTCCCAATGCGAATCAATTCGAGTTCGACCTGTTGATTTTCGCGATAAAGATGTTTGATTTCGGAATCGTGGTATTGTTCGTTTCCATTAACCACAAAGAGCATGTCCTTATGCTTAACACTGTCGATGGTATATAAATAAAAGCGTTTAAGGTCAGCGTATTCATCTTTTTTCACTTTTAGGCTACGTGCCACCACATCCACAATTTTCAGTTCCTGACCGGGCGAACTTTCCGGTTTATATATAAAATTAAGCAACTGAACCACAATCATGTACCTCGATTCGAGCGAGAAAAGTTCGACAATACCGGCACATATTTTTTTAAGGTGTTTATGGTTGATAAATTTATCACCATCGCCATCGTCGTCATACAAAATTTCGCGATGATCAACATGGTAGTACTGAACATTACTATTGTATAGCTCAAGATACTTTTCAACCATTTCCTTGCTGAAATTTTCTTTCAGATACGACTCAACAAGCATACGGGCTTCGTCGATAGCCGACTGCCGGCTGTAATCGGTGATAATTGCAAAGAACTTAATTAACGTATCGATTATACCCTCATACATAACATCTTATTATATTGCAACAGGCGAGTTTCCATTGAGAAAAGATCTCAAATCGAAACCCGCCTGTTCGATGTATAAAATCACTTATTCTATTTTTCGCGAATTTGCTCAAGTAAACGGGTTAAATCTTCAATTTGACTATTGGTCATCGAAGTATTTCCCTCTTCGCGAGCATAAATGGCATTCATTTTCTGAACATTTTCATAAACCAGGTTACTCATTTCAGAATCTTTATACTTTGCAAGCATTTCTTCGAGTTTCAATAAAGGGTCTTTTTGATACAAAATTGCACGCACAATTTTGGGGTTATTGAAACTGTTTTCCGAAATATGGGTTGTAAGATACAAACCTTCGAAAGCCGATCCGGCCAAAATAAGATACGACAATTCGGTGCGCCCCTGCTTATTAAGATACGAATAGGTATCCTGCGACACATTCGAAATGATATCGACCAATTCATCGTTGTTGTCGAGATTGGCTTCAATTTGCTCGATAACATTTCGGTTTACGGCAGCGGTCATATCAAGCTCTGTAATCAACAATTCAACAGCTTTAATGTATTCTTGAATTTCATTCTTTTGGTTGTAGGTAGTTGCATAGGCCAGGTCGGCTGAATAAATTCCTAAAGCCAGAGCCTTATCCCTATCGGTAAGATTTTGTTCAACTGTACTTGGGTCGCAGGTAATACCTACAATATAGCTGGCTTCGATTTCGTTGAGCATTTCGGTAACGTCGAAACTCGAGATTAACGGATATACATACTCCTCTACGTCGTCTGAGATTACTTCATCATCGACAGCCGAGCCGGCTTTTTTGCCCGTATTTTTGCACGAGAAAAAGGCAGTAGAAAGAACCACCATTAAAAGCACTAAACTGATTTTCTTAAAGTTTATCATAAAGCATTTGTTATTAGGTTGATTGAATAATCTGTTTTGTAAAATAATTGTATAAAATTACAAAATCCAATTTAAAAACATAATTTTTGAAGCTCTACCTTAGCTATTTTCACAAAAACTTCAAGTCGGGACAAAGTGGGTTCAACAAACTAAAAAACCAACACAAAAAAGCAGGATTTTTTTATCGATTTTCGATGTTGAATAAAATAAAATACTATATTTGCACCGCGTTTGAAAAACAGCGCTAAATGGTGATTGTAGCTCAGTTGGTTAGAGCACTGGATTGTGGTTCCAGGGGTCGTGGGTTCAAATCCCATCTATCACCCATCAACGAATCCAACTATCGGTTTTACTGATAGTTGGATTTTTGTTTTGTGGCATTGAAACAGTTTTTGAAACAGCTACTCATTAATTTATAACCCCGCGAAGCCACTAAGCCCACCCAAAAAAGGCTTTTTGTGTTTTTTGTGCTTTTGTTGTTTTATTTTCAATATTTGTAACAATAGTTCGTTACTGTTTTTTTTAATTCGCTGGCAATTAGTTGCTTGTATCTTGTAAACTCGATTATCTAAATAGCTAAGAATTTCTCACCGTCTCACCGTCTCATCGTCTCACGTCTAACTCACAAACGTTAGATTTTTGAATATGCAGCACAGCGGCTGGGGTACTTTTATCTAACGCGCTATTGTATGGATTATGCAGCATTAATTTACAATCCCGCTAAGCCACTAAGCCCACCAAAAAAAAAGGCTTTTTGTTTTTATGTGGTTTTATTTTCAATATTTGCAACAATAGTTCGTTACTGTTTTTTTAATTCGCGGGCAACTATCTGCTTGTATCTTGTAAACTCGATTATCTAAATAGCTAAGAATTTCTCACCGTCTCACCGTCTCATCGTCTCACGTCTAACTCACAAGCGTTAGATTTTTGAATATGCCGCAATGCGGCTGGGTTACTAAAATCTAACGTACTATTGTAAACAAACACGCCTTCGATATTCAAAACAACTCAGCTCCCATTACTTAAAAAATACCAACAAAACCTGCAAATGATATTTGACAAAAAAAATGAGATTACAAGTTTCGCGACCTATAATCTCATTTTATTCAGTTAAAAGCTTAAAAAAGAATTGGTTAATACGTATTATTTTTCCAATTCACAATAAAAAAGCTTCATCAGCGAATATCTTTATTTTTCAATGCACTATCGCGTGCAAGCACATAAAACAACTGCAATCGATATATAATATTGGTATATCGGTTTTTAAAAAATCGGTATTGGTCGTTAATTTTAATATTAAAACCCGTTTGCGATAAAACCATAAAATTTGAATACGGGTTTGATATCATTTTTATAGGCAGAGCTCCTTCGCGGCTGGGTGGAATTTGAACAGCCAGCGGAGTTACACCATTTTCGTTCAAATCATGCACGAATTCGCTAACCGGCTTATCGTTGTCGTTTTGGATTCCCGAACCGGCATGGCGATTTAGTGCCACCATGGCGACAAGCAACACAGCAAATCCGGCAATTCGCCAATATATAATATGATTACGGCCTGTTTTCAAGTCAACTAACGCTTTATTTTCGAACACAACAAATGTAGAAAAAATGCCAATAGAAGCAAATTGTTATCTTTGCATTTCAAAAAGCCACACCATTTCGATATGGATTCGACCGATATTCTGATAAACATACGTAAAATCGTTCGTTCGATTAACCTCGAATCGAAACGGGTACAAAAGGATTATGGCGTTAGCATACCCCAGATTTTGTGCCTGAACTTTTTATACCAGTCGCCAAATTTTCAGGCCACCCAAAGCGAAATTAAAGAATTTCTGAACCTGAATCCCAGCACGGTAAGCGGAATTATACAGCGACTCGAAAAAAAAGGATTGATTGCCCGCCTGCCCAAATCGGGCGACAAACGGGTAACCAACATCATTTTAACCGCGGTAGGCGAAACATTACTCAATACTATTCCACCGTTGCTACACGACCGGCTAAACAAAAAACTGGAAAACTACAATCAGTATGAATTGCAGAACATCGAAAAGGTACTGGTTCAACTGGTTGACGTACTGCAAATTTCCGATGTCGATGCATCGCCACTCATCACCGACGAAATTTAATTCGTCTGCAGTACAGAATAAGGTTTCTACTCAACTCATTTCACTTAAAAAAACCAACAGTCAACTACTTATCAATAAAACAATCAATTCCTAATCGATTGTTCTAATGCACAGTGCAACGTTAAGCGAGATTTAACAAATAAAATTCGCCTGCCTCAAATTCTTTTAAAAGCCATTATTTTTCTACTTTTGTTCGCATAGAAACTAATTTTGAAAAAAATGCAAATATTTAACGAGAAACAACAAAATCTTGCACACAGAATTAACGAAGACACGACACTTAAAAATTGGAAAGACTGGAAATGGCAACTGAAACATTCGGTTAAATCGATTGACAAATTCGAGATGGTAAGCGGCATTAAATTCTCTGATGAGAAAAGAAAATCGCTGGAAGAAACCCTCGAAAAATTTCCACTATCCATTACACCGTATTACATTTCACTTATCGATATTGACAATTACGAAAACGACCCGGTTTTCAAACAATCGTTTGCCGACCAGCGCGAACTAATTACCAACAGCTCAGAATTTAGCGACCCATTAGCCGAAGACAAGGACAGTCCGGTTGAAGGACTTACCCATCGCTATCCCGACCGCGTTTTATTTCACGTGAGCAATGTTTGCTCGATGTACTGCAGGCACTGCACCCGCAAGCGCAAAGTGGGCGACGTTGATTTTGTTCCTTCGAGAGCTCAGCTCGAAAAGGGCATTGAATACATTAAAAACACACCGCAGGTTCGCGACGTACTGCTTTCGGGCGGCGATCCGTTTATGCTTTCCGACACGATGCTCGACTGGCTGCTATCGGAAATATCGCAAATCGATCATGTTGAAGTAATTCGTATAGGAACACGAATGCCGGTTGTACTCCCCTACCGGATAACCGACAGCCTGCTCGAAATTTTAAAAAAATACCATCCGATATGGATAAACACCCACTTTAATCACCCGCGCGAAGTTACCGCATCGGCACGCGAAGCCCTGGCTAAACTTGCGAATGCCGGAATTCCATTAGGCAACCAGTCGGTATTGCTGGCCGATGTAAACGACTGCCCCCGGATTATGAAGAAACTGGTGCACGAGTTGGTTAAAAATCGTGTACGCCCATACTATTTATACCAATGCGACCTTTCGGAAGGTCTTTCTCACTTCCGCACACCGGTTGGCAAGGGAATCGAAATTATGGAAAGCCTGATAGGCCACACCAGCGGTTTTGCTGTTCCAACTTATGTAATTGATGCACCCGGCGGTGGCGGAAAAATTCCGGTTATGCCAAACTACATCATTTCGTGGTCAACCAACAAGGTTATTCTTCGAAATTACGAAGGGGTAATTACCACCTACAAAGAACCCGACTCGTACGAAGCCCGGGCTTGCGACCGCGATTGTGCAAACTGCGACCTCGACCTTAAGCTTCAACCTTCGGAAGAGTATGCAGCAACCGGAATCGAAAAACTGCTTTCGGACTACGACGACTCCATTTCGCTTGTACCGGAAGGCAACGAACGATATGAGAGGAGGCACGATGAAGAAATTGGATAAAATTGAAAAAGTTGATGCAGCCACCGTTCATCACGGAAAATATTCAGACCGATTATACATTATGAAATTTCCGCTTGACGGCGACAATACGCTGGTTGAGAAACTAAGCAACATGGCCATCGAGCACGGATATTCAAAAATCACAGGAAAGGTACCAAAAAAGGTACTTCCCCTGTTTCTCGATAACAGATATAAAGTTGAAGCCGGCATTCCGAAGTTTTACAACGGCGAAGAGGACTGCACCTTTGTTTCGCGGTTTTTAGATATGGAACGCGCAGTTTACGACCCAAAACCGCTCAATGAATTCAACAAAGTACTTGATGCTTATGAATTTACCGGCGAAGCCAATTACGAACATCATTTTGACATTCGCAAGCTGGATAAAAGCCATGCCAACGATATTGTTGCTGTTTTCAAACAGGTTTTTGCTACTTATCCCTTCCCGATTCACGACCCTGAATACATTAAGGAAACAATGGACAACGACGTAGTTTACTTCGGAGTTTTTATTGACGGGAAATTGCAAAGCGTATCGTCGTCGGAGATGGATGTTAAAAGCCAGAATGCCGAAATGACCGACTTTGCGGTACTCGATTCAGCACGCGGGCTGGGTCTTTCGAAACTGCTGCTTCACGAAATGGAAGAACACATGAAAACGCAGGAAATGAAAACGCTGTACACCATTGCACGTCTGAAATCGATACCGATGAACAAAACCTTTCTGGGCGCCGGCTACAGCTATTCGGGTACATTAATTAACAACACCAACATTGCCGGTGGCATCGAAAGCATGAACATTTTATACAAATACATCTAATATATTAGACAATAGATTTTTATACATGAGACAATAGATTTTATTTGTTAAAAAAATCAGCAGTTTTTTTTAACAAAAACTACCGAAGCATAAGTCGCTCACTGTCAATAACGCTAAAAACATCAACGAACTGTTGATTTTAAAAACCGCTCAACGAATTTAACATGCATTTTATCGACTACGTAATTTTTATAATATACATGGCCGCAATGCTTTTGTTTGGCTTTTACTTTATGCGGCGTAACAAAACCGTTGACGATTATTTTGTGGGCAGCCGCAATATGAATCACTGGCACATTGGATTGTCGGTAGTGGCTACCGATGTGGGTGGCGGTTTTTCAATAGGGCTGGGCGGATTAGGCTTTGTGATGGGGCTTTCGGGGTCGTGGCTTTTGTTTACCGGACTGGTAGGCGCCTGGCTGGCCGGTGTTTTTTTGGTTCCGGTAATTTCGCGGTATTCGAAATCGCACAATTTGTTGAGTTTTCCACAGTTTCTCGAAATAAAATACAACAAGCGGGTTAGTTTTATTGCCGGCATTGTGTCGGCAATTGGCTACCTGGGTTTTACCAGCTCGCAATTGCTGGCCGGCGCCAAGCTCGCATCGACCGTAGTGCCCGACCTAACCAACACCATTGCTTTGGTAGTAATGGGGGTGGTGGCAGTGGTTTACACTTTCGCGGGCGGAATAAAAGCCGTAATATATACCGACACCATTCAGTGGATTGTTCTTTTAGCCGGACTAATATTTATTGGTATTCCGTTTAGTTATGCTGAATTTGGCGGGCTCGAAGCATCAAAAAACCTTCTGCCCGACCACTTTTTCTCGCTTACCAATGTTACCTGGCAACAGTTGCTAAACTGGGGCATCACCATTATACCCATTTGGTTTATCGGGATGACGCTTTACCAGCGAATTTATGCCTCGCGCGATGAAAAAACCGCAAAAAAAGCCTGGTTTATTGCCGGATTATTTGAATACCCGGTAATGGCCTTTTCGGGAGTTATACTGGGGCTCTATGCCCGGCTGGCCTTTATCGAAGGCTACTTTCCGGCTTACCCCGACATCAACGCCTTTGACCCCGAAATTGGAGTACCGATGCTGTTAAAAACCATTCTACCAGCAGGCCTTACCGGAGTTATTCTGGCGGTATATTTTTCGGCCATTATGTCAACCTCCGATAGCTGTTTAATGGCTTCGAGCGGGAATTTCCAGACCGATATCTTTAAAATAAACCCGAAAAACCCAAAGGCCATCAAAATATCGCAATTGTTTACCTTTTTAATAGGTGCTGTTGCCGTAGTCATTGCTTTAAAAATCCCCAATGTTCTCGAGTTGATGTTGCTCTCGTACGCATTTATGGTTTCGGGGCTGTTTATACCGGTACTGGCAGCGCTATTTATTAAAAAACTAAACAGCACGGCAGCCATTGCATCGATGATTGCTGGAGGCGGCACTACGCTTACCCTTATTATTCTGAATGCAACATTGCCATACGGGCTTGATGCCAACGTATTTGGAGTAAGTGCTTCGCTGGTGGCGTTTGTTGTTGTTTCGGCATTGGCTAAAAATCGTCATTTGCAATAAGCTCGTCAACAATAGCATAAACCACCGGACATACTTCGCAGTTTCTAAGTGTAAGTTTCATTATCTGCAACATTTTGCGCCGGTCGGTATGCGGATATTCCCGACAAGCCTTTGGTCGGTTTTCGTAAACCATGCAGTAATTGTCGGGCATTAAAAAAGGGCAAGGCGTTTGGTTGAAAACAAAGTCACCCTCATCGTCCATGTGAAAATACGCTTCAATTAAGTCGGGTGCTTTCCTTTTAAAATGTTTGGCGAGCCGGTCAATATCTTTTTCGGTTACAATGGGGCTTATCGAGCTGCAACAGTTGGCACAGTCAAGACAATCGAACTGTTCAAAAGCCTCTTCGTGCATGGAATGAAACAGGTTGTCAAGATTTTTTGGCTTCTGCCTTTTTACTTTTTGCAAAAAAGCATTCATGCTTTTTGAGTTTTGCTGAACCAAAGCTTTCAGCTCAGCCGGAGTTTTATATTCTATCTTTTTCAAAACCACTATTTATTTATCAGGTTCGTGGCACCGGCAGATGCTTTTTAAAACGACGTTTGAGACCCCACTGCGCTACAAACAAACCACCAATAACCATTGCAATTCCAATTGTTTTTTGCACACTAAGCCACTCATCGAGAATAAGCCAGCTAAACAAAGCAGTAAACACGGGAATCATATTAGTAAACATATTCGCCTTTGTTATCCCCAAATAACGCACACTGTAGGTAAGAAAAATAAAAGCAAATGTTGATGCAAAAATAGCAAGATAAACAATTGCCCAAATAGCATCCCAGTCGGGTGCCGTACTAAAAAACCAATTTTTTTCAAACGCAAACCAAAAAGGGAAAAAGTAAACCGACCCAATAATATTCTGAAAAAGAATGATGGAGATGGTATTCATCCGGTTCGAAATGTTTTGCAAAACCACGGTGTATCCAACCGCTGCAATTACAGCTCCAAACTGCAAAAGTACACCAATGGGCGAAGCTGTCATTCCGACACCGATTTCAACAATTACCAGGGTAACTCCAATAAAAGAAATAAAAATTCCCAGTAAATTTTTCAAGCTGATTTTTTCCTTGAAAAATAAAAATGCAGCGACAGGTGCTACCAGCGGAACCATAGCAATGATAACCGAAGCAACCGTTGACGACAAATACTGCAAACCAAAACTTTCGCCCATAAAATACAAAAAGGGCTCAAAAAATGTCAGCAACAAAAGATACTTAAAATCCTTTTTATCCGGAACTACCAGCTTTCGGAAAACTTTTGTGTACAAGAAAATTATTAGTGCCGAAATAATCAACCTTGACAAAACGATGGTAAGCGGGCCATACGACACATTTGCCTGCTTGAACCAAACAAACGAAACAGCAAAAAACATCATCGACAAAACGATGGCCGCATATACCTTTAAGGGTTTCTGATATTCCATAAAAGCCTTTCAAACAAAAACCTTCACCCCAATCAGGCCAGGGCAAACAAACTAAGAGCCATAAGAGCCATTCCACTCACTACTCCGTAAATCGAAATGTGGTGTTCGCCGTACTCTTCGGCAGTAGGCAACAATTCATCCAGCGAAATAAAAACCATAATACCGGCAACGGCAGCCAAAATAGCACCGGTTACCAACCCCGACGTTTCGGTTGTTAAAAAAGGCATAATAAAAAGATAAGCCAATAAGCCACCAACCGGTTCGGCCAGCCCCGACGAAAAAGAAAGCAAAAATGCTTTTTTACGGCTTCCGGTTGCATAATAAATGGGCACCGACACCGCAATGCCTTCGGGAATGTTGTGTATGGCAATAGCAACCGCAATAGCCACCCCCACTTTAGGATCGTTCAATGCCGACATAAACGTAGCAATACCCTCGGGAAAGTTGTGAATAGCCAGCGCAACTGCGGTTAATATCCCCATACGGTACAAACGATTAAATTTTTCTTCCTTTTTCGTATCGAACATGTCCTCGACCGAACGAATTTCGTGCGGGTTTTCCATCGACGGAATAAACTTATCGATTAAGGCAATAATTAACATGCCCGAAAAGAAAGCCAGAATGGTATAAAACAACGAACGTTTTTCGCTTAAGCCCGACGAAAACTCATCGAGTGCCGAAGGAAAAATTTCGACAAACGAAACATAAATCATAACACCAGCCGAAAAACCTAAAACATAAGTCAAAAGTTTCGTGTTCGTTTTATTCGCAAAAAAAGCAATGGCACTCCCAATACCAGTCGATAATCCAGCGAAAAGAGTCAGGAGCGCGGCAATCAGAAAATTTTCAGTCATTTACAATTCTTTTTATATGTCATTAAACAAAATGAAAAGTTTATTTTTTGTTAAGTGTAACGGTACAGCTAATTCTGGCTTAAATATACCTTTGATTTTTGAAATAAGTTGCTACTTTTGCTCATAAATTATTGGTATAAATTAAAAGAGTAAATATTATGGCTTATGTAATTTCTGACGAATGCATCGC
>JAFGGY010000162.1 GCA_016930365.1 Prolixibacteraceae bacterium
CCCTTATTATCTCTTAATCGTTGTTTAGTCATAAAAATTACGTTCTATTCTTTACTGACAATGTGTCTATATAAGATTCAAAAAAAATTGGCTTTGTTATAAGTCAATAGCCATGCCAAAAAGTAGCATTAGCAACACTCAGACGCACGTTATTGAAATTTACCCGGTGTATTTAGCCTCCGGATTATAGCACCAGCCAACCCGGGCTTTAGCCCAAATCATCATTTAACAACCATTTCCAGGCAGGTATCAATTCTACTCCATCAATGTTGTCGGCTTGGTTTTAAGAAACACAGGAAAGCTTCCTTGTTCAAAATATTCATTTTTAAAGATCTTTAACTGATTAGCTATTACTTCACTTATGGTATCTTTAGCTATCATTCTGTGAGCTTTTCAACAAGGATACGATTTTGTATCTTAAATACAAGCTATTTTGTATTTCTAATACAAACCTATAGTCTCATGTCTGAATTCTTAGGTTTTTTTTTGATTTTCAATTATAATATTTAGTTTTACAATGTATTGAAACTTCAATGTGTTTCACAAACCTCTTAAATCAAACATCTTAACCAAAAATTATGAAGATATTCTTTACTTCCCTTTTGGCATATATTGCCTTAACATTCTGTTTTAATGCCTCAGCGCAAGACATCATTTACACCATTAGTGGCGAAATCGACCATCAAACAACAACGCTTGACTCCATCTCGGTTGAGAACTTAACAAAGCAATCGTCATTTGGTTTTGGCGAGTCAACTTCGCTTTAAGGACACATATTGCAAACAACTCCTGTGAAAATTGGCAATACCGCTCCCGATTTCACTTTTAGCAGCAACTTTTTAGCGCCTCAATTTAATAACGAAAAGCCCCAAAAACTATCCGACATCCGTTCAGAATACACCCTGCTGGTATTTGGTGCAAGCTGGTGCCCCCGTTGCAACGAAGAGTTGGTGAAAATTAAAGAATTGTACCCAGGATGGAAAGCACAAGATGTGGAAGTAGTGTTTGTTTCGCTCGACGATGACCCGCAAACGTTCAAAAACTTTGCCGGCAATTTCCCCTTTATAAGTATGTGCGATTATCAAAAATGGGACAGTCCTGTTGTGAATGATTACTATGTATTTGCAACCCCCACCATGTACCTACTTGATAAAAAGCGCGAGATACTGCTCCGACCAAACTCGGTAGCCCAAATGGATTCGTGGGTCGATTGGTTTTTAGTGCAGGGAAAAAAGTAGAAAACGGAACGCAGTTGAAAACAATTAAAGGAAAATGAGGGCTGTTAAATACAATTGAAGGAAATCAACCCGCTCACCAACTCACTGTTCACATCTCACTGCTCAATAAAACTCCGGCTAAACCACAAAGCACAAAAAGCAACCAACAATCTGGAACCTGAATTAGAGCAAAACATAAATTAAAAAAGCGTAACGTAGTTAATTCTGAAATTAACCTCATTTCATTCTTCATTGAGTCGGACTTTTTGTGCTTTATGAACCATAAAAATTCTAATTTTGCCCCAGTTTTAAAAATTTTAATTTATGAGCGACGATAAACAGATTATTTTTTCGATGTATAAAGTGAGTAAGGCATACTCACCACAAAAACAAGTGATAAAAGATATTTCGCTATCCTTTTTCTTGGGAGCTAAAATTGGAATTATTGGTTTAAATGGTTCCGGAAAATCGACCTTGCTGAAAATTATTGCAGGCGTCGAAAAATCGTACAATGGCGAAGTGGTATTTTCGCCGGGTTATTCGGTAGGTTACCTTGAGCAGGAACCACAGCTCGACGAATCGAAAACCGTTATCGACATTGTTCGCGAAGGGGTACAGGAAACCATGGATATTCTCAAGGAGTTCGAAAACATTAACAAACAGTACGAGCTTCCCGAGGTTTATGAAGATGCCGATAAAATGGAGAAACTGATGAACCGTCAGGCCGAACTTCAGGAAAAAATCGATCAGGTTGATGCCTGGAATATCGACAACAAACTTGAGCGGGCTATGGACGCTCTTCAGTGCCCCGATGGCAACGAAAATGTATCGGTTCTATCGGGAGGCGAAAGACGCCGGGTAGCATTGTGCCGTTTACTGTTGCAGCAACCCGATATACTTTTGCTCGACGAACCGACCAACCACCTCGATGCTGAATCGGTACAATGGCTCGAACAACACCTAAAACAGTACAAAGGAACGGTTATATGTATCACACACGACCGTTATTTTTTGGATAATGTAGCCGGTTGGATTTTAGAGCTCGACCGTGGCGAAGGTATCCCGTGGAAAGGCAACTACTCGTCGTGGCTTGACCAAAAAACAAAGCGTCTGGCACAGGAGGAGAAAGGCTTATCGAAGCGCCGTAAAACGCTCGAACGAGAGCTTGAATGGGTGCGTATGGCGCCCAAAGCCCGGCATGCTAAATCGAAAGCCCGGCTAAGTGCCTACGAGTCGTTGATGAACGAAGATATCAAAGAACGCGAACAAAAACTGGAGATTTTCATTCCAAATGGACCGCGACTTGGCGACAAGGTAATTGAGGCTCATGGTGTTTCGAAAGCGTTTGGAGAGAAAGTACTTTTCGAAAACCTGGAATTCACTTTACCGCCTAACGGAATTGTGGGCGTTATTGGCCCAAATGGCGCTGGCAAAACAACCTTATTCCGAATGATTATGGAAATGGAAAAGCCCGATAGTGGTACGTTTTCCGTTGGCGAAACGGTTCAGTTGGGATACGCCGACCAGACCCATACGGCTATCGACCCCGAAAAATCGGTTTACGAAGTGATTTCGGGTGGACAGGACGAAGTTATGGTGGGTGGGCGCATGCTGAATGCCCGTGCTTATGTGTCGAAATTTAACTTTGGAGGCTCCGACCAGGAAAAGAAATGCGGCATTTTGTCGGGAGGAGAGCGCAACCGCCTGCATCTGGCGCTTACCTTGAAATCGGGTGCCAATGTGCTGTTGCTCGACGAACCAACCAACGATATTGATGTGAATACCCTGCGTGCACTCGAAGAAGGTCTCGAAAGCTTTGCCGGTTGCGCCGTTGTGATATCGCACGACCGGTGGTTTCTCGACCGGATTGCCACACACATCCTGGCCTTTGAAGGCGATGCCCAGGTCAAATTTTTCGAAGGTTCGTTTACCGAATACGAAGAAAACAAAAAACAACGACTGGGAACTACCGAACCTCGTAAGTTTAAGTATAAAAAACTGGTGAAGTAAAACCGAATTTGACAAACTGGCAGTCCATATTTTTGGACTGTTTTTTGTAATACAAACGCCATTTGAAATGAAAAATCGAACAGTATAAACTTTCAAACTCATGAAAAAGTCAACTATTATCTGGATTGTTGTAGGCCTTGTTGTTCTGCTTTTGTTCGTCGGATTTAAAGGCACATACAACCGTATGGTAAACATGGAAGAAGCTGTTACCGCACAATGGTCGCAGGTTGAAAACGTGTATCAGCGTCGTGCCGATTTGATTCCCAACCTGGTAAATACCGTTAAAGGCTATGCCGCACACGAGCAGGAAACCCTCGAAGCTGTTATTAATGCGCGTTCGAAGGCTACCGGGGTTAATCTCAATGCCGAAAACCTCGACGAAAATTCCATTCAGCAATTCGAACAGGCACAAGCCGGATTAACATCGGCATTAAGCCGGCTGATGGTGGTGGTTGAACGTTATCCCGACCTGAAAGCCAACCAGAATTTTCGCGATTTACAAGTACAGCTCGAAGGAACTGAAAACCGAATTACCAACGAACGCCGTAAGTTCAACGAGGTTACGCAAGCATACAATACGTTTATTCGAAACTTTCCGCAAACAATATATGCCCGAATTTTTGGTTTTAACAGAAAGGCTTATTTTGAAGCCGCCGAGGGTGCCGATGTAGCTCCTACGGTCGAATTTTAATTTTTTATTATGACGCAACCATCCGATTTTTTTACCAACGAAGAAAAGAAAACCATAAAGCATGCGATCGAAACGGCCGAGTTGAATACCTCGGGCGAGATTCGTCTGCACGTTGAAAAATATTGTCCCGAAGATGTAATGGACAGAGCCGCTTATTGGTTCAAGGAGTTGAAAATGCATCAAACCGAAGCCCGAAATGGCGTGTTGTTTTACATTTCGACACAAGACCATAAGTTTGCCATCATAGGCGACATCGGTATAAATGCAAAAGTTGATGCGCATTTTTGGGATTCGACCCGCGACCTGGTACTGGGCTTTTTTAAAGATGGAAAATATACCGATGGCTTAAAAGTGGGTATTATCCAGGCCGGCTTGCAATTGCAGAAGTATTTTCCATATCAGGAAGACGATGTTAACGAACTGGAAAACGAAATTTCATTTGGTAAATAAAGCAATACAATGCATAAGATATTAAGTTTACTCGTGGCCGTGTTTGTTTCGGTTGTATCATTTGCCGACAACCTGCCACAACGACCGCAACCACCTACACTGGTAACCGATTTTGCCAATGTGATTCCCGATAATCAGCAGGCTCAGCTCGAGCGAAAGCTGGTCGATTTTTTCGCTTCAACGTCAACTCAAATTGCCGTTGTGTCGGTTGATAATCTGGAGGGGAATGCCATTTCGGACTACGCTTTTCGTCTTGGCGAAAAATGGGGAATCGGAAGCGAGAAGTTCGATAATGGAATTCTTATTTTGATTAAACCAAAGCAGAGCAACAGCCGTGGCGAAGTGTTTATTGCCGTGGGCTATGGACTGGAAGGAGTTGTGCCCGACATTACCACCAAACAAATTATTGAAAATGAGATAATTCCCGAGTTTCGTCGCAATAATTATGTTGCCGGTGTCGATAAGGCAGTATCGGTACTAATCGATTTAACGCAAAAGGAATATACCGCTCAGCAGTACGCAAAAAATGTTGAAAGAGGTTTTAATCCATTCATTCTGTTTGTGCTGATATTTTTTGTTTTCCCAATCCTTTTTGGGCGGCGCCGGAAAAATATTTACAGCACAGGAGGCCGAAGCAGCTTGCCATTTTGGTTGGCCATGGGGCTTATGGGCAGCTCGCGAAGAAATCATTCGGGCTTTTTCAACGATTTTTCAAGCGGCGGAGGTTCATTTGGCGGAGGCGGCAGCTCGTTTGGTAGTTTTGGCGGCTTTGGCGGCGGTGGCTTTGGTGGTGGCGGTGCCGGTGGTAGTTGGTAATATCTACACCGAAAAATATTGCCTGTAAATCAAAAATAGTCGCCATTCATCTTTATTCATTGTAATAACGAACGTAATCTTTTCTGTATCTTTGCACGCATGCTTAAATATTTTTACATCATATTTGTTCTTGTCATTTTATCCGACATTTCCCTGGGGCAACAAAGTCTTACCGGGAACGGAGCCACCCGTTCGTCGTCGGAAAACAGTACTAAAAAAGATGAAGCTGACGAACAAAAAGTAAAGGTAAAATCCGAAATTAAAGCCTGGAGACTGACCAATCAATACAGTAAGGCCGATACCATTTCGCTCGATACCTTAATGTTGAATTTCCACACCTACAATCCCATTTTTAAAAAAAACATCTCGAATACCTACCTGGGCTACCTGGGGGCACCCTATCAAAGTAACGAGTTTTTTAAGCAACAAACCGGATACGACGATTTTTATTTCCTGCGTAACTTAGAGGCTTTTCGCTTAACGTCTGATGAAGTAAGCTATTACAACACAACTACACCGTATGCTGTATTGAGATATACACAAGGCAACCAGCTGGGCAATGGAACAGAACAGTCGTTTCGGGCTTTTTTTACACAAAATATTGATTCGCTTACCAATTTTGGATTCGAATTTCAATCGTATAAAACACGTGGACAATACCTGAATCAAGGTGGCTTAAATAAACATCTGAATGTTTTCCTGTCACGAAACACGCCCCGCTACAATGGTTATTTAACCCTGGTAAACGGCAACAACAATCTAACCGAAAATGGAGGTATTCCGTTCGATGCATTTAGCCGGAGTTATCGGCCAAACGATTTGTCGGTTATCCTGGCAAGCCCGATTCAGGCCGACACGAAGTCGTTTGTTGTGTTCACTTCGCACGAATACCTGATGGGGCAACTGCCATTTCTCGAGCGTATAAACAATATACCCGACAGCCTGGAGCTTGATATTTTTAAACCGGCCTATTCGGTGCAATATTCGGCCGAATACTCAAACTATAAGCGCTTTGTTAACGAGGCAAGTGTAAACACTTCGTTTTTCGACACTACGTTGATTCGCACCGGTAGTCATACCGATTCGGTTTTTTATCGACGTTTTAATCACCTCTTTCAGCTAAAAGCATTCGAAAACGAAAACCGGAAATTTACCTTTGGGAAAAGAGCTTTTGTTGAGAATGAGATAATTATGGCTAAATACCCATTGGCTTCGGGGCAGCGGCAGTATTTGTATTCCAATGTGTATGTGGGTGGCGAGCTTTATCGGAGTAAAAGTAAATTCTGGACATGGAACGCCAATGCAAGGTTTGCGGTTTTAGGCCGAAACCTGGGTGATGCAAAAATTGAAGGGCAGCTCGAAAAGCCTTTCAAAATACTGAACGACACTATACGCATTAAGCTAAACGGTTGGTACAGCGATTATTCGCCCAATATTTTTCAGGAACATTGGTACAGCAATCATTTTCAATGGGAAAACGATTTTAAGAAGCAGCACGAAGTATTTTTGAAATCAAAAATCGAGTATCCGCGGTATCACTTGTCGGCGGGTGTCGATTATGCGCTTCTGAGCAATTACTTGTACAACAACACCCAGGCAATGCCACAGCAGTTCGAAGGCGAATTCTCGGTGTTAAGCGTACATGTTGATAAACTTTTCAAATTTTGGCGTTTTGGCTGGCATAATAAAGCCGTTTGGCAGGTTTCGTCGAACAACACCGTGCTCAAAATACCAAGCATCAACCTCTATTCAAGCCTCTACTATTCGCACTATTTGTTTAAGGTGATGCAAATTCAGTTAGGCGCCGAAGTATATTTCAACTCGAAGTTTGAGGCTAATGCCTACGAGCCCACAACCAGTAGATTTTACGTTCAGAACGAACACGAAACCGGGGGCTATCCCATTGTAAACTTATTTTTTAATGCCAAGTTGAAACGAACCAGTGCTTTTGCGCAACTCATGCATGCCAGCAGCTACAGGCGTTTGAATTTTGGCGATTTCTACAGCGCTGTTCCGTACCCACTGGAACAGATGGCCTTTCGCTTTGGTTTTTATTGGACATTTTATGACTAAACGCACGTTTCGACAATGTTAATTATGCCCGATAATTTATTTAACATTGTGATTATCTAGCATTTTTAACCTTTCTTCGCGCCGAATTTGCAACAAGCAACTGAACCATTTCATCAACATTGTGTTGTATGGTATTTTGCCCTTTCCACCATAAAACGGAAAGTTATTGTTGAACGAAAACTGAAGGTTTGAAGAAACTTTTATTGACATTTTTAATTGCATTTTCGATGCTGCCCGCCTGTAATTACATCGGTGGTGAAAAGAATCAGGTCGAAAACATGCTTGCTCCTCAAAACACCCGAGTTGATGATTTAACACGCATCAACAAAGAAAAGAAACTCAAAGTTGTTGTTGACTACAGTTCAACCAGCTATTTTGTTTACAAAGGACAGCCTATGGGCTTTCAGTACGAATTACTGACAGCACTTGCCAAAGAAATGGGGGTTGAACTCGACCTCTACGTAAGTAACAATCTAAACGAAGCTTTTGTCGGTTTAAATAATTCGAACTTTAACCTGGTGGCACAAAACCTAACGGTTACCAACGAGCGTTCGAAATCGATTGCTTTTACCCAACCCCTGCAGGTTACCCGCCAGGTGTTGGTGCAGCGTGCACCCGACGAAAATGATTCATTGTATTCGACAGCTTATATTGAATCGTTAATCGATTTGGCGGGAAAAACAGTGTATGTGCCTCACAATTCGGCTTATGTACAGCGCTTGAATAATTTATCGGAAGAGATTGGAGGCAATATTCGTATTGTTGAAGATTCGATTTATGGTGTTGAACAGCTTATTGCCCTTGTAGCATCGGGCGAAATTGACTATACCATTTGTGATGAGAATATTGGGCGTGTAAACGAGTACTACTATCCCGAAATAGATATTTCGGTGCCGGTTAGTTTTGAACAAAACCTGGCATGGGGTATCCCTAAAAACTCACCAAAGTGGAAAGCGTATCTCGATAACTGGCTGGCCGGGTATCAACAAACCAGCGAATACCACTACCTGGTGAAGAAGTATTACACCGGAAGCCGCTCGGTTGATATGGTTCGCAGCGAGTTTAACTCGATTACAGGAGGTAAAATTTCGGAATACGATGATTTGGTACGCGAAATAGCTGCCGGATACAATTGGGACTGGCGATTGGTTGCATCGATTATTATGCAGGAGTCGCGTTTTGATAAGTACGCCGAAAGCTGGGTTGGTGCCATGGGCTTGATGCAGCTGATGCCCGAAACGGCTGCGCTTTACAACATCGACGACTTGGCCAATCCGCGTGAAAACATACGGGGAGGCCTGGAGTATCTCACCTGGCTCGACGATATTTTTAAACCAATTATTGACGACGACCAGGAGCGGTTAAAATTTGTTCTGGCTTCGTATAATGTTGGAATAGGCCACGTTATGGACGCTCGCAAACTGGCCATGAAGCATGGTAAAAATCCATCGGTGTGGAACAATAATGTAGATATTTTTATCCTCAAAAAATCGTTGCCCGAATATTACAACGACCCCTTGGTACGTTGGGGATATTGCAGGGGGCAGGAACCATACAACTACGTAAGAAAAGTGCTGAGCCGATATCAGCATTATTTTAATGTGTTGCCCGACGAGAATAATGTTGCTCTAGTATCGCTTCCAGTTCTGCAAGAATCATTGAGGTAGCACCCCAAATTATTTCATTGTTTATGTAATAGCAGGGAACTTCGGTTTGTTTTCCGGCTACGGCTACGGGTTTACATGTACGGGCCTCGCTACCAAAAAGAGATGAAAGAGGGATGCTAAATATTTTCTCAACTTCACTTTTGTTTAAAATTGGTTCTGTCTTCTTATTTACGAAACCAACATAAGGCGTAATTAAGTAATTGCTTACCGGAATGTATAAGTCCGAAAGCTGCCCCAATACTTCAATTGTGTTGGTTTCGATGCCAATTTCTTCTGTCGTTTCCCGTAAGGCGGTTGTTAATGTATTCTTGTCGGTTTGTTCGAATTTTCCACCCGGAAAACTGATTTGCCCGGGATGATGCTTAAGTTGCCTGTTTCGTTTGGTGAAACAAAGATGCAATTCTTCGTTTCGGTAAAACAGAGGGAGTAGAACAGCACTTTGCCGGGGTATTTTACCGTCTGGAACGAGAAGACTTCGTCCTTGGGGCGACATACTTACCTGGGCCTTTTGTCCTGGCAATTGCTGCAACAAGGCTTCTTTAATTGTGCCCGGCGTAAGTTTTTTTAGTTCATGTAAATTGGTAGTTGGCATATGTACTATTCAATTGAAATTGCTTCAACAGGCGATATTTTCGAAACCAGCATCGAAGGGATAGTTATCATGAGTATAATGGCCGCTATGGTGCCAATATTGAGCAATAGTATATACAAAAAGTTGAAGTAAATTGGAACAGTATCGATGTAATACGAAGCCGGATCGAGTGTTATTACCCCTGTGAAATATTGAATTAGGCAAAGGCCGATACCGACAATGTTGCCCCATAGCAAACCGCGAGCCGACAAAAGGGCGGTTAGGTAAATGAATATTTTTCGCACTTTGATGTTGGGATATCCCAGGGCTTTTAAAATGCCAATCATGCGACTTCGTTCAATAATGATAATTAATAAGCCCGAAATCATATTTATGCCGGCAACGGTTAGCATCAAAACAAGCAAAACCCACACATTCATATCGAGCACCGAAAGCCAGTCGAATATCATAGAATATTTTTGCTTGATGGAATAAACCCGCAACATTGAATTTTCGGTGGCATTATTCATGGTGATTTCACGCAAATTGTAAAATACTTCGTCGAGCAGGTCGAAGTTGTCGATGTTTAGTTCGTAGCCACTTATTTCAGACTTATGCCAACCGTAAAGCGATTGTACTTGTCGCAAATCTCCAATTATATATAGTTCGTCGAATTCCGACATGCTGGTGTTGTATATCCCCGAAACAATGAATCGGCGTGGCCTGGGAGCCGATTCGCCTTCGTTATAAAAATAGCAGTACAGTTTATCGCCCGTGTCGAGTTTGAGCAATTGGGCAATCTTTTGCGAAATCAACACTTCGTCGGTTTGTTGCTCCGGTGCTATCAGGGGTATATCTCCTTTTACAAGGTTATCGGCGAAAAACGACAAATCGTAATTTGGTTCAACGCCTTTAAGCACAATGCCGTGTATGGCATCTTCGGTTTTAATAATACCCGGTTTGATGGCGAATTGTTGAATGTGCGTTATGTGAGGGGTTTGCCCGAACTGCGAAATGATGCTTGAGTCGATGGTAACCGGGTTGGTTTCGAACGAAAGGTTCGAATCGAAGTTAACAATCTGGAAATGCGTGCCGAAACCAACAACCTTGCTTCGTACTTCATTTTTAAATCCCAGCAAAATAGCTACCGAAACAATCATTACAGCCAGTCCTAACGAAATACTGGCTACGGCAATCGAAACAATCTTGTTGGAGATACCGTTGCGGTTTTCTTTTTGCGAGAATACCCGTTTTGCTATAAAAAATTCAGTGTTCAAAATAAATTATTTTATTAAATTAAAATAGCTCGTTGCTATTTTTTAAGTTGCTGACAATGAGATGTTTGTGCCCTACTGTTTTCAATTATCTAAATTACATATTTTTAATTTATTACATGCAAAATCTCATATCTCAAATCTCATATCTCAAATCTCATGTCTCAAATCTCATATCTCAAATCTCATGTCTCATATCTAAAAGTCTAAAGTACTATTGGGGTTACGTACCGGGTGATAATGGCGGTTGATAACCGGTATTAATATAAGGCAAATGGCACCACAAACTACTACCATCAGGTTCATGCTTGAATGAGCCAGCAAAGCAAATATTTTTCCATTGGTGCTTTCGATGGCGTATAATCCCAGTGCCTTTTCGACCATGAAATGCCAGGCACCTATTCCGCCCTGCACCGGAGCCACCATGCCAAAACTTGCCAACACAAAAGTGAGTAAGCCGGCCAGGGGCGATAGGTGGCTGGTGAAATCGAAACTGAAGAACACGGAGTATAGCATTAAGTAATACATAAACCATATAAACACCGTGTGGGCAATGTAGGCTTTGTAGCGTTTCATCGATAATACCGATTTTATGCCCGATGCAAAATCGCTTAAAACGGCTTCAATTTTGTTTGTTTTGCCACGTTTTTTACTAATTCGAATATATAGAACCAATGCCAGAATTACGCCTGCCAAGGCAATCCATAGCAAGGGCGACTGGAGGATGTTTTGAAGGTTTTCGATTACCTGGGGGTTGTTTTGACCAAATTGCACAATCTGGTCGAATTGGAGTACAAAAGCCAGCAGAAGCATGAACAAGAGCATAATCATGTCGATAATTCGTTCGGTTACCACCGTGCCAAACAACTTCGAAAAAGGAATCTTTTCGTACTTGGCAAGCAAACCGCAGCGGGCAAATTCGCCCATGCGAGGGAGCAACAGGTTCATGAAATAACTCGACATAACAGCAATAAATGCATTCAATGTTCGTGGATGCTCGTCAAGCGGTTCCAATGCAATTTTCCATCTAAGGGTTCGGCTTATGTGGCTCAGCAGCCCAAAAATAAGCGAAACAATTACCCATGTATAATTAACATCGTTCGACAAGGTGTGCCAAATGGCTTTAAAATCCTGCTCGCGATATACCAGCCAAAACATTGCAACACCAAGTGTCGTGAATGTTATATATTTCAAAATATTAAAAATCTTTTTTTTCAAAACGATAAGGATTACGAGATGCTTTGTTAAATTTGCAAAACACAAAAATAATCAATTGTTTCATTTAACAATAGCTGTATTTGTTAATCATAAGCACCAATATGAGCGACCCAGATCCTTATGACAGTTGTAAAGGCCAAAAAGCACTTAGGCCAACATTTTCTGGCAGACCAAAATATTGCCCGTAAAATTGTTGGAAGCCTGTCGCCCGAAAATACCAATGTATTGGAAGTCGGGCCCGGAATGGGGATACTCACTCAATATCTCTTCGAAAACCACACCCTGAATACCATTGCACTCGACATTGATAATGAATCGATTGACTACCTGAAAACCCATTATCCCGCGTTCGAAAAAAATATAATCAATGCCGATTTTTTAAAATCAGATATTTCTTCCATGTTTGCCGGACAGCCATTCGTGGTTGTTGGCAATTTTCCTTATAACATTTCGTCCCAAATATTTTTCAAAGTTCTCGAAAACAAACATCTCGTGCCCGAAGTTGTGGGCATGGTACAAAAGGAAGTAGCCGAACGAATGGCGGCTTCGTCCGGAAATAAAACCTACGGAATACTCAGTGTGCTAATTCAGGCTTATTATTCGGTTGAGTATTTGTTTACCGTTCACGAGCATGTGTTTAAACCACCGCCAAAAGTGAAATCGGCTGTTATTCGCTTAACCCGAAAACAGAATGACTCGCTGGGGTGTAACGAGGCTTTATTTAAAACCGTTGTGAAAACCTTGTTTAACCAACGACGAAAAATGATTCGAAACAGTGTGAGACCTTTAATAAAAGAAGTTGGGTTTTCGCACCCATTTTTAGAGAAAAGGCCCGAACAACTCAGTGTTGAAGATTTTGTTGAGTTTACAAATGTTGTTGAACGTGCTTTAAAAGAATAGTTTATGCAAATTGAAATAACCCGGGAATATATCGATTACCTGAAAGGGGTAATTGAGTCTGGGCAAACACAAGAATTGAAAGAACCGCTTTCGGAAATGCATCCGGCCGATATTGCCGACATTTTGGAAGTGCTTTCGATGGACGAAGCCAAAGAGATTTATTTGCTGCTCGAAGGCGATATGGCCTCCGATGTACTGCTCGAAATACCCGAAGACGACCGCCGTCGTTTTTTGGCCGAACTGCCTTCCGATATCATTGCCCGACAGTACATCGAGTACATGGATACCGACGATGCTGCCGACGTAATTGGTGAGTTGCCCGATAACAAAAGAGAAGAAGTTATTGCCTTCATCGATGACCAGGAACATGCCGGCGAAATTACCGAGCTGCTTAGCTACGATGAAGATTCTGCCGGTGGAATTATGGCTGCCGAGCTGGTAGCCGTAAACGAAAACTGGAACGTACAAAAATGCCTTAAAGAAATTGGACGGCAGTCGGAAGATATCGACGAAATTTACTACGTATATGTGGTTGATAACGACAATAAACTGAAAGGCGTTTTATCGCTTAAAAAGCTGATACAATACCCCACCCAAACCAACATCTCGAATATTTATCAAAAAGATGTGATTTCGTCGTTAATTGATGCCGACCGGGAAGAGGTGGCTCAGAAAATGGAGAAATACGACTTGGTAGCCCTGCCGGTTGTCGATTACAGTGGCCATCTGAAAGGTCGAATTACCATCGACGATGTAGTTGATATAATTCGGGAAGAAGCCGAAAAAGACTACCAGATGGTGTCGGGTATTACCGGCGATGTTGAACCCTCGGATACGGTGTTTTATATTACAAAAGCTCGTTTGCCGTGGTTGCTTATTGGCCTGGTCGGTGGTATTTTAGGGGCTTTTGTTATTTCGGGAAACGAAAAGGCACTCGAGCATGTACCCAACATGGCCTATTTTATTCCGCTAATTGGTGCAATGGCCGGTAACGTAGGGGTGCAGTCATCGTCGATTGTGGTGCAAAGCATTGCTAGCGGCGCTAACGACCTGCAAAGTATGAGCCGGAAATTGTTTAAAGAACTGGGCGTTGCTTTAATTGTAGCCTTTGTGTTGGCTGGGTTAATTCTCATTTTTAACCTGAGTTTCGACATTGGCGGTTCAGGTAGCTCGCTCGCATTTACCGTAAGTACTTCACTGTTTATTGTGGTGATTTTTGCATCGTTGTTTGGTACATTTATACCTTTGTTTCTCGATAAATTAAAAATTGACCCGGCATTGGCGACCGGTCCGTTTATTACAACGATGAACGACATTATGGGGCTGCTGATTTATATGCTGATTGGGCAGTTTATGTTTTGAAAGATATCAAAATGAAGCACAATAAAAGGTTTTCATAATTTTTATAGCTGCTTTTTTGAATCTTATAAAAATCATTGGTATTTTCAAGCAGATTTTTTAGTCTGCTATTCAATGTGAAATTTAATAGGATAAAGAAAAAAATAAAAAATACATAAATGGCTAATAGTAAAAAGATTAAATCGGCTTTAATTTCGGTTTTCCACAAAGAACGTGTAGATGAAATTGTTGAGAAACTGGAAAAAGCCGGAGTGAAAATTTATTCAACAGGCGGCACTCAAAAGTTTATCGAAGGTTTGGGCGTAGCCGTCACCCCGGTTGAAGAGTTAACCAGTTATCCTTCGATTTTAGGAGGACGTGTAAAAACTTTGCATCCTAAAGTGTTTGGTGGTATTTTAGCCCGGCGCGATAACCCCGGCGATATCGAACAACTTGCCTCGTACGAAATTCCCGAAATTGACCTCGTGGTGGTTGATTTATATCCATTTGAAGATACCGTTGCTTCGGGTGCTTCGCATGCCGATATCATTGAGAAGATTGACATAGGCGGCATTGCCCTTATTCGTGCAGCTGCTAAAAATTACAGCGACGTAATTATTGTTCCTTCGCGCAACGAGTACGACGATTTGCTCGAAATTCTGGACAAACAAAACGCCGAATCGACCCTGGAGCAACGCGAAGCTTTTGCAGTTAAGGCTTTTGCCACTTCGTCGAACTACGATAGTGCAATATTTAACTATTTCGATAAAGGACAGAGTGGCCTGTTTCGGGCTGCCTTCAATAACAATATCGCATTGAGATATGGTGAGAATCCGCATCAAAAAGGCGTTTTTTACGGCAACTTCGATGCCATGTTCGAAAAAGTTCATGGCAAAGAAATATCGTACAACAACTTACTCGACATTGATGCTGCTGTAGCATTGATTGACGAGTTCGACGAAACAACATTTGCCATTCTGAAACACAACAATGCCTGTGGTTGTGCCTCGCGCAACAAACTGTCCGATGCCTGGAAAGCGGCCTTGGCCGGCGATCCGGTTTCAGCTTTTGGAGGCATTTTAATTACCAATAAGGAAGTCGATGCCGAAACCGCAAGTGATATAAATAAACTATTTTTCGAAGTAATTATTGCTCCGGCATACGCACCCGAAGCTATGGAACTGCTTCAGTCGAAGAAAAACCGGATTATTCTTATCCGTAAAAAAATCGAAATGCCAAAAGTACAATACCGAACGGTGTTGAATGGTGTGCTTTGTCAGGACAGAGATACGGTACAGGAACAGGCCAACGATTTGAAACCCGCAACGAGTTTGATACCCGAAGCCGATAAAGTTGAAGATTTACTTTTTGCCAATCGCCTGGTAAAGCAATCAAAATCGAATACCATCGTTTTAGCCAAAAACAAACAGTTGCTGGCCAGTGGTGTTGGCGAAACATCGAGGGTTGATGCCCTGAAACATGCCATTGAAAAAGCCGAGAGCTTTGGTTTCGACCTCAAAGGAGCGGTTATGTCGTCGGATGCTTTCTTTCCCTTTGCCGACTGTGTCGAAATTGCACACGGCGTAGGAATCGACTGCGTGGTGCAACCCGGCGGATCGATTCGCGACCAGGACTCAATCGACTATTGCAACGATCACAATATGTCGATGGTATTTACAGGAACACGCCATTTTAAACACTAAACGATTATGGGTTTATTTTCATTTTTAACACAAGAAGTGGCAGTCGATTTGGGTACTGCAAACACAATTATAATTCACAACGACAAGATAGTTGTGGACGAACCCTCGATAGTAACCATCGACTTGAAAACAGAAAAAATGGTTGCCATTGGCGAAAAAGCTCGTCAAATGCAGGGTAAAACGCATTCGAACCTAAAAACCATTCGACCATTGCGCGATGGAGTTATTGCCGATTTTAATGCCGCCGAGCAAATGATTCGGGGAATGATAAAGCTTATCAATCCTTCGCGCCGTTTGTTTCCGCCGGCTCTGAAAATGGTGGTTTGTATTCCATCGGGCAGCACCGAAGTGGAATTGCGAGCTGTACGCGACTCGTCGGAACATGCCGGAGCACGCGAGGTTTACCTTATTTACGAACCCATGGCAGCAGCCATCGGAATTGGCATCGATGTGGAAGCTCCCGAAGGCAATATGATTGTTGACATAGGCGGAGGAACAACCGAAATTGCAGTAATATCGCTTGGCGGAATTGTAACCAACAAATCGATTCGAATCGCAGGCGACGACCTTACTGCCGATATTATGGAGTATATGCGCCATCAGCATAACATTAAGGTGGGCGAACGTACTGCCGAAGAGATTAAGCTGAATGTGGGAGCTGCATTGTCGGAACTCGATGAGCCACCAGCCGATTACATTGTTCGTGGTCCAAATCAAATGACTGCTTTACCTGTTGAAGTACCGGTTTCGTACCAGGAAATTGCTCATTGTCTCGACAAGTCGATTTCAAAAATTGAAACAGCCATTTTGAGTGCACTAGAGCAAACACCCCCTGAGCTTTATGCCGATATCGTAAACCGGGGCATTTATCTTGCCGGTGGTGGAGCACTATTACGTGGACTCGATAAGCGATTAGCCGAAAAAATGAATATCCCGTTCCATATTGCTGACGACCCCTTGAGAGCCGTTGCACGAGGAACTGGTATAGCACTAAAAAATGTAGACCGATTCTCATTTTTACTATAGTAATACGTTATGAAGAGTTTGCTGAATTTTCTAATTAAGTATCATGTTTTTTTTCTTTTTCTGATATTAGAAATCTTCAGTATTACCCTTATTGTTCGTTTCAACCGCTTTCATCGGGTTAGTTTTTTAAATTCATCAAATGTCGTTTCTGCTTCCATTTTAGATAAATACCAGGGAGTAGTTGATTATTTTCAATTGAAACGCATTAATGAATTACTGGCTGACGAAAATGCCCGTTTGCGTAACGATTTGCAAAATTTACAACTGGAAAGCATGGATGCTTCCATAGAATACGACAGTATCGGAGAACATTTTATTGTTGTGCCCGCCAAAGTAATTCGAAACTCGGTTAACAAACAACACAACTACCTAACATTAAACAAGGGAGCAAAGCATGGTGTAAAACCCGATATGGGTGTAGTTTGTGCCGATGGAGTTGTTGGAGTGGTGCTCAATGTCAGTGAAAATTATTCAACTGTTTTATCGGTTTTAAACGGACGTTGGGCTATCAATGCTAAATTGAAACAATCGAATCAGTTTGGACCTTTAAAGTGGGATGGAAACAATCCGATGTATGCCTACCTCGAAGAAATCCCTTATCATGTTAGGGTACTGGTCGATGAATCGGTCGTAAGCAGTGGTTTTTCATCCATATTTCCCGAAGGTTTAAGTATTGGTAAGGTAGAAGAAGTAGCGCATAGCCCCGGTGAAACATTTCAAACCATAAAAATCAGGCTTTCTGTCGATTTTAGGACGTTGTTTTATGTGCAGGTTATCGCACAAGTCGATAAAAATGAGCGTATTGAACTGGAAAACGTAACAGGAAATGAGTAAAAATATTATCTGGCATATAGGACTGTTTGTATTTTCGGTACTGATTCAGGTTCTGTTTATGGACAATATTCAGTTCTACAGCTTGGTGAACCCATACTTCTATGTTCTATTTATACTATTACTACCAATTAATACTCCACGGTATTTACTTCTAATATTGGGTTTTGCCTTGGGGCTTACCATCGATGTGTTTGCAAATACCCCCGGAATTCATGCTTCAGCTACAGTTTTCATGGCATTTTTACGCCCCTTTATGATTAATACAGCCAATATCGACGAACAAGAAAAAACCATAAGCCCAACCATTATGAACATGGGTGTGGGATGGTTTATTAAGTATTCGCTGGTTCTGATTTTATTTCATCATACATTTTTGTTTTTTGTTGAAATTTTTTCGTTCCATTCTTTTTTAAATACCATTTTGCGAAGTGTTTTAAGCGGCTTGTTTACCTTTGTGCTGATTTTGTTGAGCCAGTTCATTATTTATCGGAAATAAAACCATTGCAGTGGACAGTTATTCAAAACGTAAGAATATTATTTTACTGATATTCCTGTTGGTAGGAGGCATCTTCCTTGTTCGATTATTTATGCTCCAGGTGATTGATAAAACCTATAAGAAAACTGCAACCAATAATGTTTTACGCGAAGTTGTCGATTATCCTTCGAGAGGATTAATTTACGATCGCAAGGGGAAATTAATAGTTCACAACCAGGCAGCTTACGACTTACTGGCAACCCCACGCGAGATCAGTGCTTTTGATACAACC
>JAFGGY010000163.1 GCA_016930365.1 Prolixibacteraceae bacterium
AGCGACCGACAAAACCAAAAAAATTAGCAAAAAGAACAAACGGTTTAAAGCTGCTCTTGATGTCAAATATAGAGAAATGTTGCTTGGTTTTTAAATGCGGTTGCCGTGAGGAACAGTCATTGTCGTTGGGAAATAATTAACATAATTTGGTAATTTTCCTGTTTTATTGACAATTTTTCCGGATGATAGAGAATAGAATATTAAAGACTCATCTCGTTGCTGACTTTTTTTGGTATAAAATGCATAAATATCCTTTGTAACAGGGTAATAACAATATAGTGGAAGTACTTCTGGAGCTAGTTGAATTGTTCTTTTGTAACTTCCATCTAAACTATAGGTCATAATCTTTGTGTCCATAGCATCAAGGATTTCAATCTCTTTGTTAAATAAATTTAGATTAAAATCAACTAATCCAGCATATTCACCGGGACCTTTCCCTTTAAAATCATTTGAGCTAAATATAAATTTGCCCAGTTTATTAAATACTATTACTACACGTTGAGTAGAGTCAAAAATATAATACCTACCCTCATATTCAATTATTTTGTTGCAATTTGAAATAAGTGATTGTGAGGAGGTTTCCAGTTTAACTATTTCTATGGATTCAAACCATTCTTCTAATTTAACCGGTGTTGCTTTGTTTGGATTTAGTTTAATTACCAAATCATCATTATTGTCTTTTTTGCTACACGCTACAATAATCAATACAAACATTAATGTGAATATATTCTTTATACGATGTTTCATGTTAGTTAATGTATAATATGACAAAGATTCTTTTATGTTTTGTGTCCGGTTTGTTTTTGAAGATTGTTTCCTTGATGTAACTCGGAGTTTGTAAACTTCAGCTTTTTAATTGAAAACAGTAATTTTTTGAAAATATTATACTCATTTATCGTTAATTTAGGATATGTATAATAACTGGTTTAATTCCTAATTGCCAATCGTTTGCAATGAGTTGGTTATCAATAACTCGTTCTTACCCGACCTGCCACTTCATATGGTGTACATTGGGACGGAGCAAATCCTCGCCAGCCGGTTTCATTTTTTTGTAATTTGCCATATGTAAAAAAACAATATAATGACAAAATTCCGTAGCAAATACCGTATTGAACCAAACCGATGGATGTATTGGGATTATTCTGCACCAGGCAGATATTTTATAACCATCTGTATTAATAATAGGGAATGTATTTTGGGTGATGTGGTAAATAAAAAAATGGAATTGTCGGAATATGGTGCATTTATTGAAACCGAAATCAGAAAAATACCCGAATACAACCCGCGCATTATCCTGGATGAATGGCAGGTAATGCCAAACCATATCCATATAATAATTGAATTAGGCGAATACAATTACAATAATGGTATTGCCAACGTTGATGATGATAACGTGATTGATGATGGCAACGTTGATGGTTGTTGTGGCAACGTGGCCGGTTGTGACAACGTAGAGAAAATTCATGAATTTTCTCTACCAACCATTGATGAAATAAAACAATACCGGATACAACGTCGGAAAATGATCATTCCCAAAATATTGGGCAAATTGAAAATGAAAACATCTAAACAGATAAATGATGCACGAAAAAACGTCTGGTCAAAAAAATTGGCAATCCGATTACCACGACCATGTTATTCGCGACGAACAATCATATTTGCGAATAAAAACCTATATCCGCAATAATCCTGCAAACTGGGATGATGATAAATTTCATGTATCCTGTAAATATTGAAACCCTCGCTGACGGGCAAACGAATAGAAGCCGGATACCGCCCGGTTGCCCTGATAATCGTTTTTTTAGTATTGAGTGTGATTATGAAGCCTAAAGTTTACGAATCAACAATCAATTTTTATCTTTGTGGCTCAAAAAATCGAAAATCAAATGGCAGAATTTAAACGTACGTTGATTACATCGGCATTGCCCTATGCCAACGGGCCGGTGCACATTGGTCACCTGGCAGGGGTGTATGTGCCTGCCGATATTTATGCCCGCTACCTTAGAATGAAGGGCGAAGAGGTGGCTTTTATTGGCGGCTCGGACGAACACGGGGTGCCTATTACCTTGAAGGCAAAAAAGGAAGGTGTTGAGCCTCAGGATATTGTTGATAAGTATCATGCTATTATAAAAGATTCGTTTCGGCGCTTTGGAATTTCGTTCGACGTATATTCGCGAACCAGCTCGAAGGTGCACCACGAAACGGCCTCGGAATTTTTTAAGAAATTGTACGACGAGGGAAAGTTTATCGAAAAAACCACTGAACAGTATTACGACGAAGAGGCGGGACAGTTTTTGGCCGACCGCTACATTGTGGGTACGTGCCCCAAATGCAACAACGAAAAAGCCTATGGCGACCAGTGCGAAAGCTGTGGCTCATCGTTGAACGCTACCGACTTGATTAACCCAAAATCGGTGTTGAGTGGTAGTGTGCCGGTGATGAAGGAAACGAAACATTGGTATTTGCCACTCGATGAGTATGAACCCTGGTTGAAAGAATGGATACTGGAGCAACATAAAGAATGGAAACCCAATGTTTACGGGCAGTGTAAGAGCTGGCTCGATGGAGGGCTGAACCCTCGCGCTGTAACCCGCGACCTGAAATGGGGCGTTCCGGTGCCGGTTGACGGAGCAGAAGGGAAAGTATTGTACGTATGGTTCGATGCTCCTATTGGCTATATTTCGGCAACTAAAGAGTGGACTCCCGACTGGGAAAAATGGTGGAAAGATAAAGATACACGCATGTTGCATTTTATTGGCAAGGACAATATTGTGTTTCATTGTATTATTTTTCCGTCGATGCTTAAAGCCGATGGAACCTATAATCTGCCCGAAAATGTACCGGCCAACGAGTTTCTAAACCTCGAAGGCGACAAAATATCAACCTCGCGCAACTGGGCGGTGTGGTTGCACGAATACCTCGACGAGTTCCCGGGGAAAGAGGATGTGCTGAAATACGTGTTAACAGCCAATGCCCCCGAAACAAAAGATAACGACTTTACATGGAAAGATTTCCAGGCTCGCAACAATAACGAGTTGGTAGCTATTTTAGGCAATTTTGTGAACCGTGCGCTGGTACTGACTCAAAAATATTATAATGGTGAAGTGCCTGCGCGTGGCTTATTGAGCGATTTTGACACCGAAACCATGGAGCGCATATCGACCTTAAAGGCCGAAGTGGAGAAAAGCCTCGATACTTTTCGGTTTCGCGAGGCATTGAAGTTTGCAATGGACATGGCTAGGCTGGGAAATAAATACCTGGCCGATATGGAGCCCTGGAAAGTGGTGAAAACCGATGCCGAAAGGGTTAAAACGGTTATGAATATCTGCTTGCAGATTGCCGCAAACCTGACCATTGTATTTGAACCATTTTTACCATTTACCATGAGTAAATTGCGTGGTTTTATGAATATCGAACCCTTGCCGTGGAGCGAACTGGGAAATCCAGATATGGTGTCGGCCGGGCATTGTGTAAATGAGCCTGAATTGTTGTTCGAAAAGATTGAAGATACAGTGGTTGAAGCCCAAATGCAGAAACTGATGGATACAAAAAAGGCAAACGAAATAGCCGAAGCAACAGCAAAACCGGCTAAAGAAAATTGCACCTTCGACGATTTTATGAAAATGGACATCAGGGTAGGAACCATTTTGGAGGCCGAAAAAGTAGCCAAAACCAAAAAACTGATGAAACTGCTGGTTGATACCGGAATTGACCGTCGTACGGTAGTTTCGGGTATTGCCGAATATTATGCGCCGGAAGAGGTGGTTGGGAAGCAGGTTTCGATACTGGTTAACCTCGAACCCCGCAAATTACGTGGCATTGAATCGCAGGGGATGATACTGATGGCCGAAGATGCCGACGGAAGCCTTAAATTTGTATCACCACAGGAAGCCGTGAAAAATGGTTCGGAAGTGAAATAATACCACTTTAATAATGAAATTAACATTACGATATTATGCCGATAGATTGATGACGGCGTTAAAACAAAGCAATTTTAACGCTAATATCATTAACTAATCGGTATAAGACACAAAATCCCAACACAGCGTTGGGGTTTTTTCGTAAGCCGGCGTACTGCCCTTTGCAGATCGTTGGCTTACCCGATATATAGTCAAAACCATCTATGTTCGCATGGGTGGTTTTTTTTTATGAATTTTGTATGATTAGTTGTTTATTATACCAAGGTTGGTTTCGAATGTCGAAAATTTCGTAGTTTTGATTGTGGTAAGATGAATACATTATGCTACCTTGCAATGTTGAATATAAAAAATAATTCATGTCGTTAAAAAAGCAAACCGAAATAGAAAAGTTACAGGACGAAATAAGCCGGTTGAAAGCAGAACTTGAGCTTTTGCGAAAATCGAAGGATTCAGTTGATGCTCAAAATACAATTCTATTTGCCAATTTGAGTCATGAATTCCGAAATCCGCTGAACGGGATTATGGGTTTTGCCGAGCTGCTTCGCACCGGCGATGTGTCGTGCGAAGATGTACGAACTTATACCAACGTAATTGAAGAAAGTGGGCGAGTGTTGCTTGATATTGTAACTGACGTGTTCGACTTGTCGAAAATACGTTCGGGGCAATATAAATTATATCCCGAATCGTTCGATTTGAACGATATGCTTTTCGAGATGCTGATGAGATTCAGAGACCGGGCCGAATCGGCTGGTTTGCAATTGTTTGTTGAAAACATGATAAGCGAAGAAAACATCGTATCATCGTCGCCCGAAGCACTCGGACGGGTTTTGAGCAAACTGCTTGATAATGCCATAAAATACACCAAAAGCGGTTGGGTGAAAATGAGTTATGAGGATAAAGGCAATGGTATGCTTTTATTTAAGGTAGAAGATACCGGTATTGGCATACAAGAACCTACGCGGTCGAATTTGTTTAACCGTTTTACCGAGCTCGAGGTGTCGAAAACCCGTAAAGTTAGTGGTACCGGCTTGGATTTAACACTATGCAACGGATTGGTAAAACTAATGGGTGGAGAAATATGGCACGAAAACCGCGAACAAGGAGGCTCGATATTCAGCTTTACCATCAAAAACTACCAGAATGAAACGTAGTTTATGGCACCATCAACAAACTACAGAATATAAAAAAACTGCTTAATCGATGCGTTTTGTTTTATGCAATTTTCGGAGCATTTGGTGTCGAATATTTGTGAACGCAATATTTTCTATTTGTTAGTAAAATCTTAAATTTGCAAGTCAATTAAACGGGGAAGAAGAATGAAGGATAAGAACTTCAATTATTGTAAAACATTAACAGAATATCGTAGAGAAAAAACGGTTGAGGTTAATATTGGTGGAACTCCCTTAGGTGGAAAAAACCCCATACGGGTTCAGTCGATGACCGACACCGACACGCTTGATACGGAAGTAACTGTTGAACAGATTGTACGCATCATTAAGGCCGGCGCCGATTATGTTCGTCTGGCTGTGAAAACAACCAAAGAAGCCCATAATCTGAAAGAAATTAAAGCAAAGGTGCGGGCTTTGGGTTATCAAACTCCTTTAATTGCTGATGTTCACTTCAATTCGAAAATTGCCGAAATAGCAGCACAATATGTGTCGAAAGTTCGGATAAACCCCGGAAACTTTTCCGATAAACGCGCCCAGTTTCAGCAACATGTGTATAGCGACGAAGAATACCGGGCCGAGCTTGCTAAAATAGAAGAGAAATTAGTTCCGTTTTTAGATACCTGTAAAAAGAACGATGTTACCATTCGCATAGGTGCCAACCAGGGCTCGCTTTCCGACCGTATTATGAGCCGTTATGGCGATACACCGTTAGGCATCGTTGAGTCGGTAATGGAATTTCTGCGTATTTGCCAGAAACATGAATATCATAAAATTGTAATATCCATAAAATCGTGGAATACCAGGTTTCTGGTATATACCGTTCGGCTAATGAACTACAAAATGCGGCTCGAAGGAATGAAATATCCTTTTCACATTGGTGTAACCGAAGCTGGCGAAGGCGAAGACGGACGAATACGATCGGCAATTGGCATTGGCAC
>JAFGGY010000164.1 GCA_016930365.1 Prolixibacteraceae bacterium
GGAAATGTACGGCTAAAAAGTAGTTAAACTCTTCGCTGCCATCGTAGTTGGGGTTTTGTTTACGCTTTTCGGCTCCCACCAAAGCAGCCGCAGCGGTGCGATGATGGCCATCGGCCACGTAGGTAGCCGGAATTTTAGCAAATAAAGCAACCAACTTTTGAATGGTTTCCTCGTCGTCGATTACCCAAAAATGATGACCAAAACCATCTTCGGCCACAAAATCGTACTCGGCCGGCTTCGACTCAACCACTTCTTTCACAATGCTATCGATTTCGTCAACCGCCGGATACGAAAAAAACACCGGCTCAACATTCGCATTGGTATTGCGAACATGCTTCATACGGTCTTCCTCTTTATCGGCACGGGTAAGCTCGTGTTTTTTTATCACTCCGTTGAGGTAATCATCGACCGAAGCTGCCGCAACCAGTCCATACTGAGTACGTTCGTTCATGGTTTGTGCGTACACATACAGGCAGTCTTTCGAATCTTTTACCAGCCATCCTTTTTCTTTAAACATCGAAAAATTTTCAACAGCCTTATCATATACCTCAGGAGAGTGCTCATCGGTATTTTCAGGAAATTCGATTTCGGGCTTAATAATTCGAAGCAATGAATATTCATTTCCTTTTGCTTCTTCGCGTGCTTCGGCTGAGTTGAGTACGTCGTATGGCCTTGAGGCTACATTTTGTGCCAGGTTACGGGGAGGCCTTACCCCTTTAAACGGTTTAATTATTGCCATTATTTATTTACTTGAAATGTTTTATCTCCATTTTGGAAGAAACTTACAATTTGTTCGGCTGCTGCCACACCGGCATTAATATTCGCCTCGATGGTTTGAGCACCCATTTTTTTAGGTGTGAAAAAAAAGCGTCCTTTAAAATGCTTCGTAAACTCATCGACTCTGTCGGGTTGTACATCAGCCATGTATTTCACATCGGGTCTGAAACGCATAAAATTAATTAAATCTTCTTCGTTAACCACTTCTTTTCGAGCCGTATTGACAACTATCGCATTGTTTTTCAGGTGCTTCAAAACATCAAAACTTACCGAAGCAATGTGTTCACCCCGAGCTGGCACATGAATCGAAACGACATCCGACATGGCGTACAATTCTTCGAGCGAGCCGGTTACAAGCAAGCCTTCGGACACCGCCTGCGACTTACTGTATCGGGTGTAAACTGCCGATTTCATTCCGAAGCCATGCACAATACGATGCACGTTTCGAGCCACATAGCCATATCCGTGCAACCCGATGGTGCGTCCGCGCAATTCGCCTCCCGAAGTTCCCGAAAACATATTCCGCAAACCGTAAAGAGCCAGCCCAACGGCAAGCTCGGCTACGGCGTTTGAATTCTGACCGGGTGTATTCATCACCACCACCCCTTTTGCCTTTGCTGCTTCGATGTTCACATTGTCGTAACCGGAACCTGCACGCACAATAATTTTCAAATCAGCGGCAGCAGCAAGTACCTCCTCATCCACAATATCGCTTCGCACGATCATTGCATCGGCCGTTTTCACGGCATCGAGCAACTCGCTTTTCGACGAGTAATTTTCAAGGAAAGAATATTCGTAGTCAGCACTCTCGAGAGTTGAAACTATCTGGCTTACAGCCTTCTCGGCAAAAGATTTTTGGGTTGCAATTAATACGTTGGTCATAGCACCTCGTTTTAATGTAAATCCCAAAAAAGTTGAAAACCAAATTTTAATTTACATTAGCCGTAATTCAAAATTTGGTTTTCATTTTCCGGATTTACCGGTTAATGTTTCGATTCAAATTCTTTCATTGCATCAACGAGTACCTGAACGCTTTCTTTGGGTAAAGCATTGTAGGTTGAAGCCCTGAAGCCACCTACCGAGCGATGCCCTTTAATACCCACAATTCCCTTTGTTCCGGTAAAAGCCAAAAATTCATCTTGTAAATTTTCGTTGCCTTCGCTCATCACAAAACAGATGTTCATAACCGAACGGTCGGCTGGGTTGGGTACTACAGCTTTAAATAAAGCGTTGCGGTCGAGCTCGTCGTACAACAATTTTGCCTTTTCGATATTACTTTTTTGCATTGCGGCAATGCCTCCGCATTGTTTGTACCATTTTAAGGTTTGCAACGCAGCATAAATAGCAATACATGGAGGCGTGTTAAACATTGAGCCACCATCGATATGGGTTTGAAAATTGAGCATGGTAGGAATTTCGCGCGAAACTTTTCCCAATGCTTCTTTCTTAACAATTACCAGGGCTACACCGGCTGGTGCCAGGTTTTTTTGTGCTCCGGCATAAATTAAATCGTATTTTGAAACGTCAATTGGACGACTAAATATATCGGACGACATATCGGCCACCAGAGGTACATTTACCTGTGGGTCTTCGGTAATTTCGGTTCCAAAAATGGTATTATTCGATGTGTAATGGAAAAAATCGACATCCGCAGGAATTTCATAATTCTTTGGAATGTAGTTAAAGTTTGCATCGGCTGATGAAGCAACCTCAACAACTTCGCCAAAAAACTTAGCTTCCTTGATGGCCTTTTTCGCCCATACTCCGGTGTTAAGGTATGCAGCCTTTTTATTTAAAAGATTGTACGGCACCATGCAAAACTGCATGCTGGCACCACCTTGTAAAAATAAGACTTCATAACCTTCGGGAACTTCAAGTAATTCTTTCACCAGTTCAACAGCTTCATCGAGTACTGCCTGAAACTCTTTACTGCGGTGCGATACTTCCATGACCGATAATCCTGTTCCGGCAAAATCCATAATGGCTTTTGCTGTTTCTTCTTTTGTAAACTCAGACAAGATTGACGGTCCGGCGTAAAAATTGTGCTTCTTCATTATACACTCATTTGATGGTTAGAAATTCAATTTATACTTGAAAATCCCATGGCAAATTACGGGTTGTTTTTCGCTTTGCAGATGAGAAAAATCAACAATGCCACGGAATTTTGTCGTGATTATATGATGTAAGTCAATAATTGGCAAATATATAATTTAATGAATAGAATGATTGCAAACCGCTTTGCGATTTTTAGTAGATTAATTTAATATTTCCAAATATTGGTGTCTGGTTAAAAATTCAGATGGAACAAAGCGCCAATAAAAACATGAGGCTGTCAAATATTTGACAGCCTCGTTTTTGGATTAGTAAAGTTTTACATATAGATAATTTTGTGCCTATACCACAAAATGAGTAAAACTCAATTTAAATAAAAGGTGTTTTCACAATTTCGGCTTTTAACAGTTTATTACGAACTTCGATAAATACTGTTGTACCAAAATCGGCGAAACGGCTATCGACATAGCCCATTCCTATCCCCACCTGCAATACCGGCGATATTGACCCCGAGGTAACCTCGCCAATTGGATTTCCGTTTTCGTCGCATATCCGGTATTCGTGCCGCGGAATGCCACGGTCAATCATTTTAAATCCACGCAAACGGCGACTTACACCTTCTTTTTTTTGCTTCAGCAGCAATTCTTTCGATATAAAATTTTTATGTTCTACAAACTTGGTAATCCACCCTAATCCGGCTTCGATGGGCGAGGTTTTGTCGGATAGATCGTTTCCGTAAAGGCAATAACCCATTTCGAGTCTGAGCGTATCACGAGCTCCAAGCCCCACTGGCATAATATCGAACGTCTTTCCTGCTTCGAAAATGACATTCCAAATTATTTCAGCATCTTCGTTTTTGAAATACAGTTCAAAGCCGCCTGCCCCTGTGTAACCAGTTGCCGATATAATCACATTATCGACACCGGCTAAATTTCCAACTCCAAAATGATAAAAAGGTATAGTTTTCAAATCGAGGTTGGTAAGAGGCTGAATAACATCAAGAGCTTTAGGCCCCTGTACCGCCAGTTGCGCTATCGAATCGGATACATTTTCAATTTGAGCTCCCACCTTGTTATGGTTCAGCATCCATTGATAATCCTTTTCAATATTTGACGCATTAACCACCAGTAAATACTTATCGACTTCGAAAAAATAAACCAGCAAATCGTCAACAATACCACCATTCTCGTTTGGCATACAAGTATATTGAGCCTGGCCGGGTTTCAATTTTTCAACATCGTTTGAAGTAATCGACTGAAGAAACGAAAGTGCCTTATCGCCCTTCACCCATATTTCGCCCATGTGCGATACATCGAACACACCAACCGACTCGCGTACAGCCATGTGTTCTTTTTTAATGCCGATATATTCAATAGGCATTTCGTAGCCGGCAAAAGGGTGTATTTTTGCCCCGGCAGCAGTGTGTTTCGAATAAAAAGGTGTGCGTTTCATATTTCTGATTTTAAACTTCGGCAATAGTAAAAACAAGGCATGTTTAGTCTTAAAAAATGCCGGTCTGCAAATGTAATAGATATGTATTTAATTCTACTTTACCAAATTAAGTTTTCTTATAATATCTGTCAATATCCGCTTGTCTTTTTTGATGCCTGATTCGAATATGTTCC
>JAFGGY010000165.1 GCA_016930365.1 Prolixibacteraceae bacterium
AAAAATACAACATACCGGTTCCCCGCTACACCAGCTACCCGCCGGCAAATTTCTTTACCGAAGATTTTACCGCTACTGATTACGAACAGGCAGTTCGTGAATCGAACCATTGGAAACCCGATAATATTTCATTCTATTTCCATGTTCCTTTTTGCAATCAATTGTGCTACTTCTGCGGATGCAACTCTTACGCCATGCGAAACGACGAAACTGTTGATGCATACATGAAGGCCATGCTCCGCGAGTTGGAAATGGTGATTGAGCGGCTCGATAAAACCCGAAAGGTGTCGCAAATACATTATGGCGGAGGCACACCCAATGCCGTTGCACCCAAATACCTGAAACAACTAAACGACCTGATTGCCCAAAACCTTACTTTCATTGACGAGCCCGAAATTGCCATCGAATGCAACCCGGCCTACCTGAGCGAACAACAAATTGAAGAGCTAAAAGATGCAGGGTTCAACCGTTTTAGCCTTGGTGTGCAGGATTACGACAAAGAAGTATTGAGAACGGTGAACCGTGAAGAACCGTTTATGCCCCTTGATGAAATTGTAGCGCAAATTAGAAAGGGCAATAAAAAAATAAAAGTAAACCTCGATTTTATATACGGTCTGCCCAAACAAACTGCCGAAAGTTTTGCCAAAAGTATCGAAAAAGCGGCAGCATTGAAATCCGACCGTCTGGTTACTTTTTCGTATGCCCACGTACCCTGGGTGAGCAAAATTCAGAAAAAGCTTGAGCCTTATGGCCTGCCCGAGAATGAAGAAAAGGTAAAAATGAACCAGGCAGCCCTGAAAATTCTTTCAGCCAACGGGTATAAAGTAATTGGCATGGACCACTATGCACTCAACGACGATGAACTTAGCATTGCCCGTGAAAATCACGAGTTACACCGCAATTTCCAGGGATATTGCACACGCCGAACGACCGGACAAGTTTATGCCATTGGCGTAACCGGCATTAGCCAGCTCGACCGTGTTTATACCCAAAACACAAAATCAATTAACCAGTATATTGAACTCATAAATAAAAATGAGTTTACCACCATCAAAGGATATAAATTATCGCACGAACAAACCCTAATTCGCGAAACCATTACACAGTTGATGTGTAACCACCGCATCGACTGGGGCGACTTGAGCGCAAAAATCGGGTTAAACATTGACGAAATCAAATCGGCACTGGCCAACAAGCCTGAAAAATTGGCCGAACTCGAAGAGGATGGCATTATTACCACCACCGATGGTTCATTGCAGGTAACCGAAGAAGGAAGTTTGTTTATCCGAAACGTTGCAGCAGCTTTTGACCCGCTTATCGGCACCAAAGGCAAGAATTTTTCAAAACCGGTGTAAAGTGCAACCTAATCGAAATATTCACGCTAATTTTTAAGATATAATCGAAGAATTCACGCTAATTTTTCGAATTCACAATAAAAAATAAAAAAAACGAATGAAAACTACATTTTTATTTATCACGGCGTTAATAATGCTTTTTGCATCCAGTGCCTGCCAAGAGTCCGAAGTTTTTATCCCCTCAACTTCCGACCAAATTCATTACATGGGCCGCATTGCCCACACCGATTCGCTTTCGTCTTTTTACTGGTCGGGTACGTCAGCACAAATCAATTTTGAAGGCACCGGGGTTAAAGCCATTTTGAACGACGAAAATGGCAAAAATTACTACAACGTAATTATCGACCGCGACAGTGTAATCGTGCTCCGCACCAAAAGTGGAAAGAAAACATACACCCTGGCCGAGAACCTTACACCCGGCAAACACAGTATCAAATTATTTAAGCGTACCGAATACGACCAGGGCGGTACTGCATTCTATGGTTTTCAGCTCAAAAACGGCGCAAAGATATTGCCCCCCGACCCAATCAGCGACAAGAAAATTGAATTTTACGGCAACTCCATCACCTGTGGATATGCGGTTGAAGATTACGAAGGAAAAGACCGCCCCGACAGTATTTACACCAACAATTACCTGAGCTATGCAGCCATTACGGCACGACATTACGATGCTGAATACCACTGCATTTCGAAAAGCGGCATCGGTATCATGGTGAGCTGGTTCCCGTACATCATGCCCGACATATACGACCAGCTCATCCCGCTCAACGAAGAAAGCAAGTGGGATTTTTCGCAATTCACCCCCGATGTAGTGGTTATCCACCTGCTACAAAACGACTCGCGGCTGGTAAACATGCCCGACCACACTTCGTTCAAAAAATATTTTGGGAGCCAAAAACCATCCGAAGAATTCATCATCAATGCTTACAAAGATTTTGTGAGCAAACTGCGCGGTAAATATCCCAATGCACAAATTATCTGCACCATGGGCGGAATGGATGCAACCCGCGAAGACTCACCCTGGCCCGGTTATGTAGAGGAGGCCGTAAAAAATTTCAACGACTCCAAAATATTTACCTATTTTATGCCCTACAACAACATTAATGGGCATCCGGGGGTCGAAGAACAACAAAACATGGCCGAAGGGCTGATTCAGTTTATTGATGAAAATATTAGTTGGTAATTATAGTCATTGGTCATTAGTAAATAAATAGTCATTAGTGAAAGTGCTATATTTATTATGGAATTCAGAACACACCAATGACTCAATGACTTAACAACTATAAATTCCGATATCATTCAAGCATTATCGGGTTATAAATAATCAAAGAGTATGCATAAAGATATTGTAATAATAGGAGCCGGGCTTACCGGTTTAGCCACAGCACATTACCTGAAAAAAGCAGGCTTTTCGGTTGCGGTGATCGAGAAAGAGAACCGAACCGGGGGAGTTATCAATTCACATCACGAAGCAGGTTTCTTATTTGAATCGGGGCCCAACACCGGCGTAATCTCATGGCCCGAAGTAGCCGAACTTTTTGAAGAACTGCACCCGGAATGTAAACTTGTAACAGCCAATCCCGAAGCCAAACGACGCCTGATTTGGAAAGGCAAAAAATGGCATGCCATACCCTCAGGACCGATTTCGGCTATCACAACCCCACTCTACACAATTAAAGACAAATTCAGGATTTTGGGCGAACCCTGGCGCAAACCGGGCACCAGCCCCATGGAAAATTTATCGGATTTTGTTAAGCGCCGTTTGGGCAAAAGCTTTCTCGATTACACAGTAGATCCTTTTGTATCGGGGGTTTATGCCGGAAAAACAGATTACCTGGTTCCCAAGTACGCCTTGCCTAAACTTTACAACCTCGAACAACAGTACGGTAGTTTTATCAAAGGCTCAATAGCCAAAGCAAAAGAAAAAAAGAACAACCCACGCCTGCAAAAAGCCACCAAAGAAGTTTTTTCAGCCGAAGAAGGACTAAAAAGCCTAACCAACGCCCTTGTCAATTCAGTTGGCAACGAAAATATTTTTACTAGCTGCAACAACACAAGCATTAACCCAAAGGGGAAAAAATACCTTACAAAAACAAACTGCAATGGCGAAACAATTGAGATAGAATCGAAATACGTGGTTTCAACTGTTGGTGCGTATGCATTGCCCGGGCTGCTCCCATTTATTGGCAAAGAAGCCCTAATCCCTATTATCAACCTACAGTATGCTAAAATAGTGCAGGTCATTTTGGGGTATAACAAATGGGCCGGTTGCGATATCAAAGCCTTTGGCGGGCTAGTCCCCTCTATTGAAAAGCGAAACATCCTGGGTGTCCTGTTCACTTCGTCATTTTTCGAAGGCCGTGCGCCCGAAGGTGGTGCTTTATTATCGGTTTTTATGGGCGGTACCCGCATGCCCGAACAATACAACATGAGCAACGATGAGATTATTGGGATACTTCAAAAAGAAATACCACACATGATGAAGCTCGATTCATTTAACCCCGACATGATCCGGATTTTCCGATACCAACATGCCATCGCACAATATGGTGCCGACTCGAAAGAACGCTTTGAAACCATCGAAAAACTGGAGCAGAAATATCCGGGGCTGATACTTGCCGGGAGCATGCGCAATGGCATTGGAATGGCCGATCGCATAAAACAGGCATGTACAATTGCCGATTCAATTATAAGAATGAGAAATTAACCTCTTGTAAATATCAACTCTATTCTGAACTTTCAACTCTATAAAATGTTTAAAGTAGAGTTAACATCAAACAATAAACACTACAATTATGAATAGCTTAATTTTACTTGTACTACTACAATTCAACCTCTTTGGAATAAAAGGAGAGCCCATGGCAAACACAAAGATGTATGTAAACGATGCTGCTACCGGAGAGTTAATTGCATTCTCGAAAATAGGATTCAGTGGCGAGTTTGAGTTTCCAAACCTCGATCCGGGTAATTACATTCTTTCGATGACCATGGCAGAGAAACCCGTTTGGTATCAGGATAAACGAAAACATCAGAAATTTCAAACCGATTTACTGGTGGCCTATAATCGCGACAAGCATTCATTGGGATGGAAAAATGATGAGGGCAATATGATAATCGAATTTGATGAACTTTCGAAAATTGCCGATGCATTAATGCCACGCTTCGAAAACTATTACCCCGGAGACGTGAACTGCACCGAAAATGATTCAATATCGAACGAAACAGAATCTGAGGATATAGACGCAAAAGGTCTTCCAACTCCAAACAAACAAATTGACATTCTACACTTTACAGTTACAGACCAATACGGCACAATTGGCGGAAGCGTACAATCTGTATCGCAAAAAGACTACCACAAACTGTTTGTAGGAAAAGACGAAATAAAATACGAAGATGCCGGGAAAGTAATTGTTATAAAACGAGATGAATAATTTAAAATTTAATGGAAAGCCCGGTTAAACACCGGGCTTTCATATTAACTTATTTTGCTCTGCATTTCCCAATATTTTGAAATCCTCGCAGAAAATCATCAACCTTCATACGTTTTTTGCCAGATAACTGTAATTCGTTTACCCGTAACCAGGCATTTGAAGATGCAATACCCAAGTATAACTTACCATCGGTTTCAATGGTTCCGGGAACTTGATTGCAGGTTTCGCCAACAGAAACATTAAAAACCTTCAACATAATTTCCTTTCCATCGGCATCAACAAGGTTCGTCCATGCCGCAGGATACGGACTTAAACCCCGCACCAGGTTGCAAATCTTCACAGCATCGGTATTCCAGTCGATTCGACAATCCTCTTTAAATATTTTTGGTGCCGGCGTAGGTTCAATTCCCTGGTCGATTAAATCTTGTTGTTTTACAAATTCAAAATCCCCATCAGCCAGAACATCAACCGTTTGAACAACCAGCCTTGCACCAATAGCCATCAGCTTATCGTGTAAAACCTCCACATTATCGTCGGGAGCTATGGTTGTTTTTTCCTGAAAAATAATATTTCCTGTATCTATTTCGTGTTGAAGTTTAAAGGTAGTAACCCCCGATTCTATTTCACCGTTAATAATTGCCCAATTAAGCGGCGCAGCTCCCCTGTATGCAGGCAACAACGATGCATGAAGGTTAAAAGTGCCTAAAGGAGGCATATTCCACACTACCTCGGGAAGCATACGAAAGGCAACAACCACCTGCAAATCGGGTTTTAACGAACGCAACTTCGAGATAAAAACCTCATCTTTCAGCTTTTCGGGTTGTAAAACAGTCAAGCCCCGCTCAAGCGCAAAAGCTTTTACTGCCGAAGGCTTAAGCTTCTGTCCACGGCCAGCCGGCTTATCGGGTGCGGTTATCACACCAACCACATTATAACCACCATCAACTAAGGCACGAAGACTTTCCACCGCAAAATCGGGCGTCCCCATAAAAACAAGACGAAGATCTTTTCCGTTCATGCTAAATATTTTAGATGTATTTGAACAACAAAAGTAGGTTTTTTTAAAAAGGACGAAAATACTTCGTAATAATATTGTATCGTGAAACTACGAATTTCGCAGAGTAGTATTCCCTTTCACAGCCCGCGGATAATAGGGGCAATGTTTACAACCGTTACCACAACACCAGCCTCGTTCAGTCAAATATTTTGCGGTCATAACGCGGTATCCCTGCTTGTTTATGTAATAATCAACTCCATCCGTTAATTCATCGTCAAAACCGTATGCATCATCAATAAAAACAAAATCAGACATTGTATCAATTTTTAAATTTCACTTCAAATCAACATACTATATGCCCTGAAGGTTCAAGCCACTTGTAAAAGATAAACAAACAGTGCTATTTCTGAAAAATTCTTATTAAATTGGTTCTTGGAAACAAAAAATATTGGGGAACTATTTAAAAATTGGAAAAAGTGAGGGCGATTGGGAAAATATTAATGTGTCTTTTCATTTTTGTCGTTTCGACAACCACACAAGCACAAGAAAATAAAAACATTCTGCTTTTAAACTCGTACCATTACGGCTTTCGATGGTCAGATGAAATTACAGATGGTATTAAAGATGCAATAGAAGAAATACAAAACACCACCCTATTTGTTGGTTATCTTGATGCTAAACGAAATCCCAACTTTTATGATACAAATATTTTCAAAGACGCATTCAGAAGAAAATATCAAGATAAACAGTTCGATATTGTAATTGTTAGTGATAATGCTGCATTCGATTTTTTGATGGTCAACCATGACATGCCATGCTGGGAAAATGCCACTTACATTGCAACCGGAATAAGCAACTACAAAAGCGTTATTGACACTGACAACTTATACATTGTCCCCGAGATTTCTACTTTTGATAAGACATTCAAAAACATTTTCAGCTTCTTCCCTGAAACCAACGAATTAGTTTTTATTACCGACACATTGCAAACCGGTAAAATATACATTAACGAAGTACGCGAAATACTCAACAACAAACACCCTGGTGTTAAACTAACTGTTTTACATGATTTTACCCTTCAAACACTACCCAATATAATTAAATCGTATAAGAAAAACACTGTAATATACGTATCCACGGTAGCCATCGATCAACATGGCAAACCGGTCAACGATTATGAAGTTGCCCGCATCGTTGCCGAAAATTCGAACGTTCCAGTTTTCTCGGGTCTCTACGGCGAAAAATACGAACGATTTGTTGGTGGCAGCTACATATTGGGAGTCGAAATTGGGCAAACAGCCGGCAACATGGCACTTTCGCTAATTGAAAACAAAAACGATTTACCGCAGGTTGTGTACCCTCCGGTAAAAACTATTTTCAACTACCCTGTACTTAAAAAGTACAACATTCCAAGCTCGCTTATTCCAGACTACGCAAGCATTAAACACAAACCCGAATCGTTTTTGGCAAAAAATAAAAATGTAGTGCTCATTAGTGGTTTAATTATCATAAATCTCCTAATTATTATTTCACTACTAACATCATTATGGCTTTCACAAAAAAAGCACAAAACACAATTGTTAAAAGCAGTTTCGCAAGCAGAAGAAGCCAATAAACTGAAAACTATTTTTCTCGAGAACGTATCGCACGAAATGCGAACTCCACTCAATAGCATCATCGGTTTTAGCGATGTACTTTCGGAAATAATTACAAAAAAAACAGAAAAAGAATACCTCAAAATTATATCCGATAACGCACTCGACCTGTACCACCTCATTTCAAATATATTTAGCTTTTCGCTTTTGAAATCGCATAAAGTTACACTCGAATACAGCGAGGTAAACCCTGCCGGCATGATATTGGAAATCATAAACGAGAGTCATCTGAGAACGAAAGCCGAACTGGGAACAGTTAACCTCAAACTCGACTTCGACGAACAGCTCGAAACTAAAATTATAACCGATCGCGAAAAGCTTTTCCAGGTTCTGAAACACATCATTTTTAATGCCTTCAAATTTACCCACGAAGGAGAAATTACGATAAAATTCAGGCTTAGCAATAACTCACGCACAGAATTCAACAGCCAAAACAACGAAACACCAGCCAAGCCAACGTATATTTTATTTATGATTAAAGACACCGGTGTGGGAATTACCAAAGAAGAACAGGAATTCATTTTTGAACCATTCAGACAAGCCAACGAAAACACTACCGATGCCAACCGTGGCCTGGGTTTGGGATTAAGCATTAGTCGTTCGATTATCGAAATTATGGGCGGCACATTACGCCTTAAAAGCAAACCCGGCAAAGGCACTACTTTTTACTTTTCGATACCAGTTAAAGATGTCCGCTCCGAAATCAGCGCCTACAGTTAAAACACGTGCTTCTAAAAACTTATGTGCCAAATGTTGATAAAATAATTCATCATTTTAATCGGCTTACCGGCATATTCGTTTATTTTTGCTGATTCAAAAAAATAACAAAATTCATTATGCAAACCTGGTACGAATGCAAGGTAAAATACCTTAAAATTGATCAAAGTGGGCACGAACGTAAAGTAAACGACAACTATTTGCTTGATGCTGTTTCGTTTACCGATGCCGAAACTCGCATCTACAAAGAGATGCAGCAACTTACGAATGGAGAATTTCAAGTAGTTAACATCAAAAAATCAAATATCTCAGAAGTTATTCCGTCTGAATCCGGTGAATGGTGGTACAAAGCAAAAATCAACCTGATTACTATCGACGAAGAAGCCGGAAAAGAAAAAAAAGTTACCAACTACATACTGGTAATGGCCGACGATATAAATCATGCATTAAAGCGGGTTGAAGAAGGTTTGTCGTACATGTTGGTACCATACGTAGTTACTTCGATACAACTTAGTGCCATTGCCGAAGTTTTTCCATACGACGAAGAATTACAGCCCAAGGAAATTGAACGCAAGCCAATAAGCAAAACCAACCCCACACCTGTCGCTCCCGAAACCGAGTTAGAAGATCATGCCTATAAATACCAGCAGGATTCTGATGAAACGGAAAATGACGATGAACTGGAAGATTTAGACGAAACAATTGATAACTAAGCATTCTGGCACACATATACAAAAAAGGGGATGAATCGTATTATTGGTTCATCCCCTTTTTGCATTTCATAATTTGTTCGCTCAGTTCAAGCCCCAATATTCATCATCATACATCCAACTCTCAATTTCGAGCGAACCTTCCGGTTCTTCTTTTACCACTATAGCTTTTTCTTCAAATCCCCAAAACTTCTCATCAAGCATCCAATCCTCAATCATCATTTCGGTTTCGGGCTCAACGATTATAACTGAGATTATTTCGGCTTTTGCCGGTTTATTCACTAACGAAACAGCGAATACAGCTAACATCACGGCAAGTGATACAATAAATAAAGTATGTGTTTTCATGGCTTTAAGTGTTTTAAATTTTTATTTCTGCCGCTAAATTCTTCAAAATTCACTTACTACACTACCCAAAACATTCAAACACCTAAAAAAAACAGGCGAAATGCTGAAAACAGACGGCGAACATCGAAAGTGCAAAAATTTCACGAAGTACTTTAAACCCCATTCCCTTCAATCAATTCTGTTATCTTTGCAGCTTTATTTATTCAGAAGTAGTAAAAATATGGTATCGGTTGAACAGGTAAAACTCAATTTTGGTGGATTCGATTTGTTTAAAGGTTTCTCGTTTAAGGTTAATCCGCGCGACCGCATTGGCCTTACCGGAAAAAACGGTGCGGGAAAATCGACCTTGCTTAAAATGATTGCAGGACAATTAAGTCCAAGCGCAGGCAGCATTGTAGTGCCCAAAGACACTATTATCGGCTACCTGCCACAAACTATGATTCTGAATGACACCCAAACCGTTTACGAAGAAGCACGGCTGGCCTTCAAAGAACTACTCAAAATTGAAAAGAAAATAAACAAGCTGAATGTAGAGATGGCAACCCGCACCGACTACGAATCGGACAGCTACCACGACCTCATACAACGCAGCACCGACCTTACCGACCATTTCAACCTGATGGGCGGGCATAATTACGAAGCCGATATTGAGCAAACTCTTACCGGACTAGGTTTTAAACGCAGCGATTTTACCCGGCAAACTACCGAATTTAGCGGCGGTTGGCGCATGCGCATTGAACTAACCAAGCTACTGCTGCGCAAACCCGATGTGTTTTTACTTGATGAGCCAACAAACCATCTCGACATTGAATCAATACAATGGCTCGAAGATTTTCTGAAAAATTACAACGGCGCAATTGTACTGGTTTCGCACGACCGCGCCTTTCTCGATAATGTTACCACACGAACAGTCGAAATATCGCTCGGGCAGATTTACGACTACAAGGCCAACTACTCGAAATATGTTGAATTGCGTGCCGAACGCCGCGAACAGCAAATTGCCGCATACCGCAATCAACAAAAAACCATACAGGACACCGAAGATTTCATCAACCGTTTTCGATACCAGGCGACCAAGGCCGTGCAGGTACAATCGCGTATCAAACAACTCGAAAAGATAGAACGCATCGAAATCGACGAAGAAGACAACAGCCGCTTAAACCTGAAATTTCCACCGGCACCACACTCCGGAAAAATTGTGGTCGAAGCCAAAAACGTAAGCAAATCGTACGGCGAACTCGAAGTACTGAATAACATCGACTTATACATTGAAAAAGGCGAGAAAATTGCCTTTGTTGGCAAAAACGGCGAAGGAAAAACAACCCTTGCCCGAATTATCATGAACGAACTGGAGTACACCGGTAAAATGAAAATCGGGCACAACGTAAAAATTGGGTACTTTGCTCAAAACCAAGCTAACCTGCTCAACGGCGAACTTACCGTATTCGAAACCATCGACCATGTAGCCGTGGGCGATGTACGTACCAAAATTCGCGATATTTTGGGTGCATTTATGTTTTCGGGCGACGAGGTTGACAAGAAAGTAAAAGTACTTTCGGGGGGCGAACGAACCCGTTTGGCTATGATTAAACTTATGCTCGAACCTGTAAATTTTTTGGTGATGGACGAACCAACCAACCACCTCGACATGCGTTCGAAAGAAATACTCAAACAGGCGCTGATTAACTTTACCGGCACTATTCTGTTGGTTTCGCACGACCGCGAATTCCTCGACGGGCTGGTAAATTGCGTTTATGAATTTAGAGATAAAAAAATAAAACAACACCCAGGTGGCATTTACGATTTTATTCGCGACCGAAAAATTGAATCGCTTAAAGAACTCGAACAAAAGCAAAACTCACCCAAAACAGGCAATATAAAAAAAGAAGTACTCTCAGGAGACGAACCAAGCTTCGAAGAAAAAAAAGAAATTAACAAAAACATCAAAAAAACTGAAAAGCAGGTTGAAGAACTCGAACTAGAAATATCGAAGCTCGAAAGTCGCATGAAAGAAATGGACAAAGAACTGGCAAACCCCCAAAATGCCGACCAATCACTCTTTTCGGACTACGAAAAAGTAAAACACAAACTCGAACAAACCATGTACGAGTGGGAATTATCAAATGAACAGCTTGAAGAATGGCAAAACAAAAAAACATGGTAACTTTACCAACACATTAAAATTCAACAAAAAAATTATGGACAACAATAAATACGGCAGAAAAAAACAGCCCGACAGCAACAATTTCATCTTTGGCATAAGAACCACCATTGAGGCTATAAATTCGGGGAAAACCATCGATAAAATTTTGATTAAACAGGGCTTGCAAAGCGAACTTTATAAAGAATTGCAAGATTTGATTAAAACCCACGGCATAAACGCTCAGATGGTGCCCGAACAAAAACTAAACCGGGTAACCCGCAAAAACCATCAGGGCATTATAGCTTTTGTTTCGCCTGTTCCGTTTTACGATATCGACGAAATAATTACCCGCACTTACGAAAATGGCGACAGCCCTTTCATTCTTTACCTCGATCAGATTACCGACGTACGTAATTTTGGAGCCATAGTGCGAAGTGCCGAATGTGCAGGCGTTCACGCCATTGTTATACCCGAAAAAGGCTCAGCACAAATCACGGCCGACGCGTTAAAAACATCGGCCGGAGCTCTGCACCATATACCGGTTTGCAAAGTGAAAAGCGGCCATCAAACCCTTCACAACATGAAACAAAACGGCATAAAAATAGTTGCTGCTACCGAAAAAGCCGAATCGTTATACACCGATTCAGACTACCAAAGCCCTTGTGCCATAATTATAGGTTCGGAAGAAAGTGGCATTTCGGATGAGAACCTGCGACTTGCCGATGATTTGGTTAAAATACCCATTCTTGGGAAAATAGGTTCTCTAAACGTGTCGGTAGCCACTGGCATTGTTTTATACGAAGTGATAAAACAAAGAACCCTGAAATAAATCCGGGTTTATGTAAATCTATTGCGACAGCAATGTATTGACATTTTTTATATTACCAATAACATATTGTTTTCTTTTAACAAATTGACTTCCTAATTCGTTAATGTTTAGTTTATTAAAAACAACATCTAATATACTATTGTATAAACCAAACTAAAGAGCCGGAAAGTAAATAAAAGTGATAAAACGAGCATAATTAAAGCTTAAAAAACATTCATCCACGACCAAAACGAGTTCAATAACTGTATGGCAAGGCAGGCATTAGATGTCTATGACTAAAAGAAAATATTAACGAATTTCTATCATATTTAATATATTTGCCTCTTAACTTATTTGTCAAAAAATGGTCAGATACATTACATACCTTTTAAAATCAGCTCTATTCTGGATAATTCTCTTCGCGTTTTATCGTTTGGCTTTTATTGTTTTCAATCTACCATACGCTGCCGATACCACCACCTTCACTCTAATGAAATCGTTTTGGGTTGGGCTGCGGCTCGACCTGTCGATTACCGGGTATATTCTCTTTTTAACCGGCTTTATAAGCCTGGTAAGCGTACTGATTTTCAGAAAATACTATATCAACCTGCTGCTTTGGGTTAATGGATTTTTTATGCTTGTTTTTTCGGCACTGCTTATGGGCAATATCAACCTGTATTCGTACTGGGGCAGACCACTGGATGCCGAAGGACTAAGCTTTTTGAAAACACCATGGGTAATTTTCGAATCCATCAGCTGGGGCGAGGCACTTCTGTTTGCCATTCTTTTTGCAGGTTTAACATGGTTTGCCATTTATCTGTATAAGAAATTGATAAAAAACGAACGCGAAAGCATACCGCGTTTTTCCATTGCAAGGGCGGCTCTCTCGTTTCTACTTATTTTATTTATCAATGCCGTTTTAATAATCCCCATACGCGGAGGTATTGGCATTGCCCCACTGAACACCGGAGCGGCCTATTTTTCAAGCTCGAACTACGCAAACCATGCAGCTCTCAACCCCTTATGGAATCTTTCGTACAGTTTTAAGCGCATCGATGCAACCAGCCATCATTATAAATTTATGGACGATACTGAGGCGCTGAGTATTTTTAACGAAACGAAAAAAAGCAGCTCACAACTCACCCCACAACTTCTCAAAACGAATCGCCCAAATATTGTTGTTATCCTGCTCGAAAGTTTCTCGTCGCAGGTTGTAGGTTGCCTTGGAGGCAAAGCCGTAACACCCAACCTCGATTCGATAGCAGCCCATGGAATTCTTTTCAACAACATTTATGCAGCCAGCGACCGTTCCGATAAAGGCCTGGTAGCCACCCTTGCCGGATACCAGGTTATGCCGGCATATTCCATCATACAGTATCCAACCCGGGCACAGCATTTAACGTTTCTTCCCAAGACCTTAAAATCGGCCGGATACAATCAGTTATCCTTTCTTTACGGAGGCGATATCGGTTTCAAAGGGATGAATTCGTTTGTGACCATGGCCGGATTCGAAGAAGTAATTACCATGGATGATTTTCCGGCATCGACACGCGGCGAGAAATGGGGCACACACGACGAATACACCTTTGAACGTTTGTTTGAGGAGATGCAACAGGACGCTAATTCCAACATCCCGTTTTTCCACTTTTTTTTCACCCTTAGCAGCCACGAACCCTTCGACGTACCAATGGACAAGGTAATTGATGACCCTTACCTGAATTCGATTTACTATACCGACCAATGTCTGGGCAATTTTTACAAAAAACTCAAAGCGAGCGAGATGTGGGACAACACATTGGTGATTATGCTGGCCGACCATGGAACAGCCGGGCCACTTAAAGCCACTTCGCAAATGCGCGAGCGTTACCAAATACCGATGGCATGGTTTGGAGGTGCTTTAAATGTTAGCGACACCACCATTACAACCATTGGCAGCCAGAAAGATTTGGCTGCAACCCTGCTTTCGCAACTCGAAATACCGACTTCGGGCTTCATGTTCAGCAAAGACATAATGGCAAACAGCAGCTACGAGTACGCCTTTTTTACCTATCACGATGCCTACGGGCTGGTAACCCCACACTCGTACCATGTTTACGACAACAATGCACAGAAATACATCGTTTACGAGGGCGAGGTAAGCAAAACCGACAGCCTGTTTGGCCGAGCATACCTTCAAACCCTGTCGGCCAACCATTTGTCGCTTATTAACCGGCAATAAGCACAGAAAATCATCCAATGGCATCAATGGAATACTTCGCGCATTACCTGAAGCGAGCGAATTTCGCCCATGCCGTCGAGGTGCAGGGTGTAAAAACGAACGAGTGTTTCGAGCATGCGAGCCCTCATTGAGCCAGCCATGCGGTAACTTTTTAACTGATGTAAATCCAAACCAATAAAATCGGATAAGTAAACAGACAAATCGCGATTGGGCGTTTCGGGTATGTTGGGTTTCGACGACACAAAACTACCCGTTTTGAGGTCGAACCAAGGCATCGAAGACGTATGGTTATTGTTCAGGGCATAACCTAAACTTGAAAGACCGCGAATTAAAAACCACAAATGAAAATTTGCCACGCCTTCGTCAAGCGAATCGAGGTACTGCATCGAATGGTAAATAAAATCGAAGAAATCACGGTCGGGCTCAACATTTTGTAGGGCTTTGTACAAAACTTCCGACAAAAAAATCGACATGGTACTTTTCACCACATCAAAGGGTATAGAATGATAAATTTCGGCAAGCCTGAATTCTTTTAGTCGCTGCATTTCGCGTCCCGGTTTGTGCATTGCCTCAACATCGAGCAAAAACATAGGCTGTAAGATGCCAGCCTTTTGCTTCGACTTTGTGCTACGCACCCCGTTCAGAAGGTAACTTTGCCGCCCCGCTGCTTGTGTATAAAGAGTAAGAATCAAACTCGACTCGGAATATTTAATCGACTTCAGAACAACTGCTTTCGATTTCTCTATCATCGGATAAATGCAATTTTAGTAACTACCGATTCCTGCCCCTCGGCGGCCGAACACATAACCAGGTAGATGCCTGTATGCACACGATTTCCGGCCAGGTCGCAACCGTCCCAGGTAGCCCTGCCTCCCACCGATGTTGTTTCGTAAACAAGTCGTCCGCTAACTGTAGTAATTTTCACATTGGTATCTTCCATCATCCCGTTAATATGAATATCGCCCTGGTAGTTTGGGCGTACGGGATTAGGATAGGCATACACATCTTCGAAGGTATCGTAGGCTTTTTTCGAGTCGGTTTTAAAAGCTACCAGGCCTTGCTCAGTTCCGACGAACAATTCGCCGCTGTTGCCATCGTAGGCCATGCTTACAATTGAATTTGAAAGCAAAAGCGAATTTTCGGCTGTATAATGAGCAATTTGCTGTGTGCCATCGGCACTAATCAGGTACAAGCCCGAATTTTTGGTTCCACACCACTTCCGGTTTCCTCCATCAATTTCGATATTGGTAACCACCTGTGTTTCAAGCAAAGGATGATAGTAACCGTCGTTTTTATCTACTCCGGGTTGTGAAGCATAATAGGGATTCTGATCGAAAACCTCATACGGACGTGCATAGCGCGCCACCCCTCTACTGGTAGCCACCCATATTTCGCCATTGGCATCCTCTTCAATATCTCTCACATCATTAAGAATAGTTGTAAACGAAGTGTTCCCATTTGAAAAATAGCTCACTACGCTCAGATGCTTTTTTTGCTTTCCATCGGCCGACATCACATACAAAGCCGAAGTTTTATTGTTCGGAATTACAATCCAGATTTGGTCGTTCGATGTGGCCAGCACCTTTCCAATTTGATAATTGAAAGCAATTTCGGGCAGGTAAAACTTCTCCCAGTTTCCGCCGGGTGCTTTTTTATGTAAATTATTCTCAACCAGACCGGTTGTAACCCACAAATTTGCATTTTTATCAAAATCGAATCCACCTACCCGCACATAATAATCGCCCGGCGAAATATTTTCGAGTGTCGAATTATTTTCGTTGTATGTTTCTACATGTTCTCCATTGATAAATTCAAGCACGCCTCCCCCCCAGGTGGCTACAAATACATGGTTGGGAGATCCGGGCTTCGAAATCACATCCACCACATCCTGAAAGTACTCAAGCGAGGGCGTGTTGATTTTGTTGTAGTACTCCCACTTTCCGTTGCTGTATCCTTTAAAATTAGCTTTTTGCCACATATTATTCCAGGCTACTGTACGTCCACCTGACGCTACCCACAATTTATTATCGGCACAATACATTGCATAATTGTTGTTGTCGTTAGGGCCAGTGGGCAACAATTGTTCATAATTACCCTGTTTGTATTTAATGGCTCCGTAATTTTTATCAGCTATCCAAACAGCTCCTTCGTCATCCATCATAGCGGATGCAATATTGGCTGAATTGCCCTCCGTTTTAAAAGGATAATCACTAATTTTTTCGATTTCGTTTCGGGTATTTGCATCATATACCAAAACACTCCAGGTTGAAACAATTACCTTATCGCCATGAATGGTCAGATCGTTTACGGTACTTAAAAAGTTGAACACCGGCTCCCATATATTTCTGCTGGTTTGACGATAAATCTGGTCATTGCCAGTTCCATCGCCTTTATGAACAGCCCACAAACGTTTATTACCGGTTACTTCTAAGATGTTGTAACTGTATTGTTCAAGGTTTTCATCTTCAATATAGCTCCAGTTTGCAAAATCGAGCAAATTCACTCCGTCCAGACTGGCATATTTTATACCTTTATCGGTACCTGCATAAATGGTGTTATCAATAACCGCAACATCGTAAACCGGCTGATAATTACCAGCTTCGCCAATAATAAAAGAATCTTTAATTTCGAGTTTTACCATATCGATAACCACTATCCCAAATCCGCAGGCCAGATAACAGTAGTTGTCGTAACAAGTTGCACTATATATTAACTTATTGCCGGCAAAGTTTTTACGGTGTATATCAGAAAAAGGGTGTACATCACCATTTTCGTCCACTACATCAACCATTGAGTTTTCGTAATATACAACCAGGCTTTTCGTTTTCGGATTAAAGTCGAAACCGCTAAAATCGGAACCCGATAAACCATCAACTTTTGAAATTGTATTGAGCGAGTAGTCGTTCCGGTCGTAATAAAACAAACCTCCATCGGTAATATAAAAAATCTTATCGTCTCCATCGCCTACACCCATCGGGCTATTGTACGATAGATGATAAGTCCAGTTACGATTGCTTTCCTGTGCCCACAAAAAAAGGCAAATAAAAACAGATATAAATAAGATGTACAGACGCTTCATCGGCATATTTTTAGGCTTCAACTATGTTTTAGATATTCTACAAAACTGGCGACAGCTCTTCCTCTATGACTAATTTCATTTTTCAATGCGGCATCCATTTGAGCAAACGATTGCTGATATCCATCGGGCTTAAAAACAGGGTCGTATCCAAATCCCTTGCTGCCCTGCGATGCATTTAGAATAGCACCATCCACAATTCCCTCAAACAGCTGTTCGTTACCGTCGGTTATGTATGAAATAACAGTTCTAAAACGAGCTTTTCGGTTTTTTATTTTATTCATGTCCGACAAGAGCTTTTGCATATTATCGGCAGAACTTCTTTGAGGCCCGGCAAATCGGGCAGAATATACACCGGGAGCCATACCCAGCGCTTCCACTTCGAGGCCGGTATCGTCGGCAAAACACGGATAACCATATCGTTCGTAAACGTAGTGAGCTTTAAGCGATGCATTTCCCTCGAGGGTATCGGCCGTTTCAGGTATATCTTCAGTACAGCCAATATCGTTCAAACTTAGAATTTCGAAGTTGTCTCCCAAAATCTCCTGCACTTCGCGCAATTTGTGCTCGTTATTTGTTGCAAATACCAGTTTCATATTTGTTTTTTAATCTTAACAGCCACAAATGTAATCAATCTGATTTATTCGCTATAAGCATCGGCCAGTTTTGAAGCATCGTAAATCTGAACCTGTTTGTAACGCACATCAATAATGCCATCGTTTTGTAGTTGCATAAACGCTCGACCCACCGACGGACGCGCCACACCAAAAAGTTCAGCCAGATCGTTTTGAGAATGACTGAGCCTGAAGCTACTCCTACCTGATGCCTCATCGATTAGATAAAAAGCCAGCTTCGACCTAAGTGATTTAAATGAATGGAAGCGCAATTTTTCGGACAGAAACTGCGCCCTCGACGAGATCATTCCCAAAAAATTTTGCAACACCGTATTATTAAGTTGAAAAAGCTTCAACAACTCGGTTTTATAAATCACTATAAATTTTGCTTCGTTATAGGTGATAATATTTACCGGATAGTGATTTTTTCTGCCAAAAATAAAAGCCGGAGCCAACACTGTAGGTGCATGAAGGTCTTCAATTTTCAGGCTTCGTCCGTCGGCACCGGCCATTTCGCCTTTAACCATTCCGTCGGTTAATATCATCAGTCGGTTGCATTGCTCCCCCTGCGATACAACCAACGAATTGGGACCGTATCTTTTATTTTGAAAAACAATCAGGTTCAGTAGGCTTTCAATTTGTTTTTCATCAAGGCCAGCAAACAAGGACAAGGTTGTTAATTTATGATGCATTGTTTTCGTTTAAAAACTTCTAAATGTAACAAAGGTGACAACTTTTTGGCATATCACCTTATATTTTTGTTCAAAATAACAATTTACTTATGAAACGTGAAATTATAAAAATTAACGAGGATTTGTGCAACGGTTGTGGTTTATGTATCCCTAACTGCCACGAGGGCGCCCTGCAAATTATCGACGGCAAAGCCCGCTTAATCAGCGATTTAATGTGCGACGGACTTGGTGCCTGCATAGGTTATTGTCCCGAGGGAGCCATAAGCATCGAACAACGAAAGGCTGAGCCTTACAACGAAGCAAAAGTAATGGCCGACATGATTCACAAAGGCAAAAACACGGTTGTGGCTCATTTTAAACATTTACTCGACCATAACGAAACCGGTTTTCTCAAAGAGGGAATCGAATATATGGAGCAGTCCCAAGCCAATTTGAGTTTTACGGTCGAAGAAGTGCTTGACGAAATATACAGCAACAAGATAAAGAGCAACGAAGGATGCAATACCGGGGGATGCCCCGGATCGAAACCAATATCCTTCAAGGCCGAAGGACTTAGCATGGCATCCCCGGCAGAACCCCGGAAACAGCAACAGGCTTCGCAACTCGGACACTGGCCCGTACAGCTACATCTTATTAATCCGGCAGCCGCTTACTTCAAAAAAGCCGATCTGCTGATAGCAGCCGATTGCACTGCCTTTACAATGGGCGATTTTCATTCAACGTGGCTGAAAAATAAAAGTGTCGTAATTGCCTGCCCAAAACTCGATTCGGGCATCGAAGTGTATATCAATAAAATAGCCGGACTTATTGACGAAGCCATGGTAAATACCATTACCGTACTTATGATGGAGGTTCCCTGCTGTGGCGGTTTGCTACGCATCGTAAACGAAGCTCGTCAAATGACTTCACGCAATGTTCCGGTAAAAGCTGTAGTAGTTAGCACTAAAGGCGCGGTATTGAGAGAAGAATGGGTATAAAGGAAAAAAAAGGAGCACTGAGAAGGTGAGAAATGAGAATACTGACGATTTATTGTTTAGCGAATATGTTTATCCTATAGATTTTTAGCACTCAAAAAAGAACAATTTTCACTAATTTGAGATGCTTGACTTTTCTAATTTGTTTAGTCCAACCAATCATTTCAGATATATTTATCTTATTTTGAAAGGATTTTGTATTTTTGTTGCCTGAAATTCAAAATTAAAGTAATATGGCACTACAACCCAAGGATATAAATGAAGCCCTGAGACAAGTAAACATGCCCGGATCGAACGAAAATATTGTCGATCTCGACATGGTACAGGAAATCCGTATCGACGGTAAAAAAGTAAGTTTCACGTTGGTTTTTCAACGTTCGAACGACCCAAATATTCCGGTCGTAAAATCGCTTTGTGTACAAGCAATATGGAAGCACTTGGGGCGCGATGTCGAAATTGCCGGTAACATTTCAACGCGTTCGGTTCACGACATGCAACGCCCTATTTTACCCGGCGTGAAAAACATTATTGCCGTGGCATCGGGTAAAGGCGGGGTAGGCAAATCGACTGTTGCATCGAACCTGGCAGTTGCCATGGCTCAAACCGGCGCTTCGGTTGGCTTAATCGATGCCGATATTTTCGGCCCTTCGGTACCCATTATGTTTGGCGAAAAAGATGCCCGCCCAACGGGCACCAAAGTAGATGGTCGCGACATGATTGTTCCCATCGAAAAATATGGGGTTAAGATACTTTCTATCGGCTTTTTCGTCGATCCCAACGATGCCGTGGTATGGCGCGGGCCAATGGCTTCGAATGCATTGAAACAACTTATCACCGATGCCGTTTGGGGACCACTCGATTACCTCTTTATCGACCTTCCACCCGGTACCAGCGACATCCATTTAACACTGATGCAAACCGTACCGGTAACCGGTGCCGTAATTGTTAGTACTCCTCAAGATGTAGCACTGGCCGATGCCATTAAAGGCACCAATATGTTCAGAGGCAAATCGGTTGATGTTCCGGTACTTGGCTTAATCGAAAACATGGCCTGGTTTACCCCCGAAGAACTGCCCGAAAACAAATATTACCTGTTTGGAAAAGACGGTGGAATAAAAATGGCAGAAAAACTGGAGATCCCATTTCTGGGACAAATACCCATTGTACAAAGCATTCGCGAAGGTGGCGACAATGGAGTTCCGGCAGCAGTTACCCCCGATACCATTACCGGAAAAGCCTTCAAAGACTTAGCCGAAAAAGTTGTGGCCTCGATTGAAGAACGCAACAACAACATGGCGCCTACACAAAAAATTCATGTAAGTAAAAAATAAAAAAAGAAGTATATAATTATAAAAAGCTGTTGAACCAAAGCTGCGAAAGCAAAAAATAAACCGAACAAAACCAAAAGTTTTTTTCATTTATTTCACTCATTCGCTTTCACTTATCAATTTGTTTCAATAGCTTTGTTTATTGAATTTGATATGTAATACGTTCTTCTCCTTCGACGAGTGTTTACGTTTCAAGCTCATATAACTAAAACCAATTTATTTTTTTATTAATTATTTCTTTTATGGATATTTTTGTAGCAAAACTTAGCTCCGACACCACGTCCGACCACCTCACGGAGCTTTTCAGTCAATTCGGTACTGTTTTATCTTCTAAAATTATTATGGATAAAGAAACCGGAAGGTCGAAATGTTATGGTTTTGTTGAAATGGAAGATGAAGCTGACGGTGCATCAGCCATTGAACAACTAAACGAAACTGAATTTATGGGAACCGAAATTGCCGTTAAAAAATCGGAACCCCGATCCAGGGACAAACGCCCTTCGAACCGCCGTTTTGGCAACAACGACGGACGCCGGAACAACCAAAACCGTCAATCGTACAACGACAGAAACGACGGTGGAGACAGACGAAATTACAACAGAGACAGGAACTTTAATCGTTACGAATAAAATCAATAAAGGGTTGCAACACAAGCAACCCTTTTTGATGCCACATTCGCACCAAACACTTTTCAGCATAACTTAAGCCTGGATATTTCTATATTTGCGCCACAAACAAAACGGATGCAACATCAATTCAAGTTTTCGAAAAACGAACGTTTAAGTAGTAAAAAAACCATCGACAAGCTTTTTACCGATGGGAAAGCGTTGTTTGCCTTTCCCTTTCGTATTATTGTACTACCCAGCCAAACGGAAACTTCGGCGCCGGTACAGGTGCTTTTTTCTGTTCCCAAAAAGAACTTCAAAAGAGCGGTACACCGAAACCTCATCAAACGACGAATGCGCGAAGCATACCGGCTAAACAAAAACAGTTTCACCTCCAATTTTTCAACATCCGACACTTCGATAGCCATCATGTTTATTTATATCGAAAAAGAAATAAAAGACTATGCGAGCATCGAAAAAGGCATGAAAAAAGCCCTATCAAAAATCGGCCAGCTTTTAGCTACTACCAAATAAGCCCCAGGCTCGAAGTGAGGGTCCATTCGCCCATCCAATTGTAATTGTCGAAAGCACCTATGTAGTTTGCTGTTTCGAAAAAATCGTTTTCGGGAAGCGGAGCATAATTTGTAAAAAGAATGTCATCGTCCGTAATCAGCGAAATGCCATTTTCGTTTTCATTAAAATCGATTACAGCAAAGCGGTTGCCGGCGCTACTAAAATAATCTGCAAGCAATAACTCCTCTTCGCGAACATCTTCCTCATTCAACGCATACACCGAAAAGAACCCATCAAGCTGATTAGCATTAACCCGATTAAAAACACAATTTTTCACTTCGAGGTTTCCAATTTGCCATTGCGTAAAACTGTTATGCCTCACCGAACTATATTCCATTTCAACACCAAATTTTTGATTAACAAAAAGTGAATTTGCTACTATTCCACCACCATTATCATTAAATGAAATCAACTTATTGGTATAATCGGTTCCCCGCCCAACAGCACTCACATTATAAATTACAGGCAACGAATATGGAGGCGACGTTATTGAAGCTTCACCACCATCAATTTCAATCAACTTATCGCCGTAGCCGCTTGCCTGCACCAGGCACCAAAACTGACCGCTGCCTTGATATCCGTAATCGATATCAACAGCATCGTCGGCGCAATTTGCCACAACAATATAACTGAGGTTAACCGTGCCTCCAAACAGCTCAATACCATCGTCGGCATTGGCAAAAACCTCAACATGGTCGATTATTGTTGCCGAACCCACCCCACCGAGGGTGAGCCCATTAATTTCGTTTCCCTGCCCCAAATCTGTACCTCCATATCGTATCGAAACATAGCGTAACACGCCCGAGTTGTCCTGGTCGTTGTTGCCGCCATAGATGCCACGCGGTTCCGAAAAAGGAATACCTTCGATGTGAGCCTCGCCCGAAGGTGAGTTGATTGAAGCACTACCCAACATGATAACACCACCCCACAAACCACGTTCGTCGGCACCTACCGAACCATTGAGGTTATCGCCTTCGACCGTAAAAATGATAGGCTCAACAGCTGTACCTTCGGCTATAATTTTACCACCGCGGGCAACAATTAATGCCGACGAAGCCGTGCCCGACCCCTGCCGTGCCCTAATTACGGTGCCGGGTTCAATGGTTAACACCTGTCCATCGTTTACATATACCTTTCCTTCGAGAATATATTCTTTGTCTTTTGTCCAGGTTACCGTACCAACACCAAGACCATTATCGTTAATCACTTTTTGAGTTTCTTCAAGCCAATAGTCGCTTTTACGGCAAGCCGAAAACGCAATTAATACGAAAAAAACAGTTAAAAGTATAAATTGATTTTTAGCCATGGCTTATAATTTGAATTCAACATTAAAATACACATACGCTTCGTTGTCTAAATTAGCTGCCGATGGATACCAATCGCGGTAATTCAGCGAAATTTTCAGGTTCGAGTGCAGTTTTTTCTCTACCCCTGCAATAAGCGAAGAACCATCTTTGGCTAAATTCCACGGCGTACTGGTATTTTCCAGAATGTTCGATTCGAGCAAATCGTAGCGTGCAAAAATTTTCCAGTTATTTTTCAATATATAGGTTGAATAAAACGAGTACCCCGACTGATTTCTATTTTCGAGATATTTGTAATTATGAAGCAGGTTATACTCGGCAGCAATACTCAATCGTTCGAAGGGCTTATACCCTAAAAAAGCAGCATAAACCATCTTTGTTTTTGTGGTCGATGGCCCATAATTTATAAAAAAACGCCAGTTTAACCGGCTTGGAGCATTTAAGGTTATTCCTGCTGTATATTCAAACATATTGTCGGTTTGAAGCTGGCTGTATCCTTCACCGTTTACAATGGCTGCATCGATTGCAGCCCAAGAGCTGAGTTTGTAGCTGGCCAAAACACCCAGGTCGGCACTTTTACCAAACTTATACCGGCCTGCAAACGAATCTTCGATGTAGCGATAGCCCCAGAAACCTTCCTGAACTTTAAAATGATTCATGCCAACAATACCAAAACGAACATCAATATTATTTGCTGCATAACGTACATAGGCATTTTTAAAATATGCATAGCGCTTCACAATGGCATACACCGATTCGTCTTCGGGGCTACCAATATCGAGCAGCACCATGGCCGAAAACACGGGCGACATGGTATATGAATATCCCAGATAGGCACGTTCAATCTCAAAAACAGAACGATTATCCTGATCGGTTAACCCAGCATGAAAATTACTGAAAATTCGAGCCACAGGCTTACCCGAAGCCTGAAAATCGGCATCGGGCTGCGCATTGACTTGAAAAACAATGGCCAAAAGCGCAAAACAAAGCAAAAGTTTTCTCATTCGTTTGAGTTATTTAAAAGCATCGGATGAAAAAATGCCATACAAATTTTCGCTCGATACAAAATTAGCTACTACAGGCAAACACAATGCCGGCACAAAAATAGGCTTATGCATCTACTTAAAAATTAAATTAGTGTTAGGCAGATTAAGCCAGTCTTTACTCTCTGTTAAGTTTTGTAAACTTACGGTTAAGTATTCCAAAAATCAACCGGATAATCAACAAAAAAGAGAATAGCACAGCATAGAATACGGCACCATTAAAAATAGATATATCTACCGACACACACTACTTTACAGGCTGTTTTGTTCATTTCAACCAAAAAAGCATTAATCTTCATTTAATGTTCGAAGCCCTATACTAACTAAGGGTAAATTACAAAACGTTTTTTAAACATTCGGGTAAAACGTTGTTAACCTACAAACTGTCAAATCTATTATTTTCTTAACCCCGGCTTATCGTTCAGCTTAACTAACTACGATATCATTGCACCAGATGAGTCAATCAAAAAATGATAAAAAATTAGCAATGAGAAAAGTAGTATTGGGCATTATTCTATTCTTTGTTTCAGCCCAAATAGTAAACGCACAAAAAGCGATTTTAAAAGGAAATGTGAGCGACGAAAAAACGGGAGAGACCATTGTGGGAGCATCGGTAATTCTGAATGGCACAACAACAGGAGCCATGACCGATTTTGATGGGAATTTTATTATTCCAAACATTCAGCCCGGCACTTACACCTTAAAGTGTTCGTTTATTTCGTACGAACCTCAATCGGAAAATGTTGTGCTAACAGCCAACGACGAACAAACCATTAACTTTAAACTGGGTGAAGCCGTTATACAAGTTGAAGAAGTAAAAGTGGTAGCACGTGCCAACCGCGAAAACGAGACACTGCTTCTGATGGAACAAAAAGAAGCCGAAGGCATTAAGGAAAGCATAGGCGCACAACGTTTATCGAACCTCGGAGTATCGGATGCCGCAACGGCTACTTCAAAAATTTCGGGGGTAAGCAAAAACGAAGGTTCAGGCGATATTTATATTCGCGGACTTGGCGACCGTTATCTGTCAACAACCATGAACGGCTTGCCTATCCCGTCGGACGATGTTTCGAAAAAGAACATCGAGCTTAACCTATTCTCGACCGACGTAATTGAGAATGTGGGCATTAGCAAAACATACTCGGTTAATGCTTACGCCGACCAATCGTCGGGGGCTGTCGATATTCGTTCGAAATCGTCCAGCACTTCAATTGAGTTTGAACTTACAGCAGGTTCAAACAGCAACATGGCAACAAACAACTTGTGGAACAATTTTAAAGGCACACAAAACACCAACGCTCTTACTTTTGGATTTTTCAAAGGTACAAGCGACACAAAAAGTGCTGTAAACGGGCAAAGCTGGAACACAAATTCCAAATCGTTACCCCTAAACCGTAGTTTTTCGGTAATGGCAGGCAACGATTTCAAATTATTCAATAAAAAAATGGCTTTCTTTGCCATGGCCTCGCACGACAACTCGTTCGACTATCAAAACGGCATCTATAAAAAATACCGCTCGAACGTTCTCGACAACTATTTTACCGATACCGAAACTTTTTCAAGCACGTACAACACAAGCGGACTTCTTAACTTATATTACGAAACAAACCCTCGCAATAACATTCGTTTTAACAGCCTGGCCGTAATAAAAACCATCGACGAGTTGTATGAACAGGGGCGCAACGGCGAAGGTTATGTTTTTGACCAGGATCCCCGGGAAAACGGAGCTTTTGTACGCGACCAAAATCTTAAAACCACCCAGCTTTTCATCAATCAACTGCACGGGAGCCACCAGCTAAACGACAACAACAAGACCCAATGGGCACTGGGCTATAACCGAGTAAATTCGGATGAACCGATGCGCATTCGCAACGAAGTAAACCTGCTAAACGAACAAAGCGTTCAATTTGCACACGTAGGCGATTTTCAGCAACGTAAATCATCACAACATATCGAAGATTCTGAGTTAAACGCCTATATCAAAAACGAACAATTCCTGCTTAAAAACGAAAGTCAAAAAATAAAACTCGAATACGGCATCAATACTCGTTTAAAAAACCGCGAATTTAGTTCACTTTTTACCGGTGTGCGTGCCAAAGGTGTGCAAGTGCAATCGGTTGACAATTTAGACGAAGCACTGCTAAACCAAAGTTTGTATAACAACCGGCAGCTAATTATTCGTGAGCGCAAACCCGACCTCTACAATGCCCTTTTGAATGTTTATGCAGCTTATGGTTTAGCCACTTACAATAAGGGTTCGTTCAGCGGAACCATCGGCTTACGTTACGAGTACGACCAGCTTAACGTTGAATGGGATGTTGCAAATTATGTAGGACGCAAGGGCGAGCTTACGAACCATTACAACAACATACTGCCGTCGGTATCGCTCAAACATCAACTCAACGATAAAAGCGCCATCCGCATGGCAGCCGGAAAAACCATTACCCTGCCCGAATTTAAAGAGCTTTCGCCTTTTGAATATGTATCGCCAACCGGGCGGGTTACCAAAGGGAATCCCGATTTATTGAAGTCGGAAAACTACAACTTCGATGTGAAATGGGAATGGTATCCCTCGAACAAGGAACTGATGTCGTTAACCGGGTTCTACAAACGCATAAACAACCCCATTAACCTGGCACAAGCACGTGGCTCGTCGGGAAACTTCATATACGAAAACACCGGTGAAAAAGCCGATATTTTTGGGATTGAGGCAGAAACCCGCCTGTCAATTATCAAAGCTAGAAACACCGGGCAACCCTCACTCGAAATGATAATGAATGCCACCAAGATGTGGTTTAACCAGGATTTGCTCGAAGAATTCAGATACAACAACAAAACCGAAACAGCGCTACAGGGTGCTGCCGGCTTTATAGCCAATGCTTCGATTAGCTACTCAAACAATAAAGAAAACAAATTTGAAGCAACCTTAACCGGAAATTATTCCTCCGACAAAATTCTTGCTCTGGGAGCTCCCGAAGATTTTGAAAACAGCAACATCCTATTTAACAGCGAAATAATCGAAAAAGGGTTTACCACTATCGACTTGGTCATTTCTCAAAAAATCAACAAAAAAATATCGTTGAAACTAACCGGGAAAAACCTGCTCAACCCCGAAATAAAACAAACCCAGGAAATAGTGCCATTTACAGGCGAAACATCAAACGAAACAGTCAGTTCGTATCGAAAAGGGATTAGCCTGAAAATCGGGCTTTCCATCAAATTATAAACATTATTTGTGTACTAAATTAAACAATTGAAAAAAATGAAAAAGTTATTGCTAAATGTATTGAGTATTGCCGTAATGGCAAGCGCACTTTTCACAAGCTGCGACGGCGACGACCCGCTGGTAAAAGAACCGGTAATCGAAAACCTTGAAAAAGGTGTAATGGAAGGTGAATTAACCGAAAACTACACCCTTGATGCTGCAACTTCGTATCAACTTAACGGGGCATTTATTGTACCCGAAGGCATTGAACTTACCATACCTGCCGGAACCAACATCCAGGCTGCCGTTGGTGGCACCGACGTTTATGTGGCCGTTCTTAAAGGCGGAAAAATATTTGTCGAAGGAACCGAGTCGAGCCCCGTTGTGATGTCTTCGCCTAACGGAAATCCGGGCGACTGGGGTGGGTTAACCATCTGTGGAAAAGCAAGCACCAGTGCCGGTGTTGACGCCGAAGCCGAAGTTGGTGGCTTTATTTACGGCGGAACCGAAGATAACGACAACTCGGGAGCAATCGAATACCTGGTTATTAAAGGAACTGGCGCACAAATCAACTCCGAGTCGCAGTACAACGGCGTTTCGTTTTATGCTGTAGGAGCCGGCACAAGCGTTTCGAACGTTGCGGTAATCAACGGCTCAGACGATGGAGTTGAGTTTTTTGGCGGTACGGTTTCGGTTAGCAACCTGTTTTTGCAAAACAACGAAGACGACGCCATTGACTGGACTGAAGGCTGGAACGGCACCGTTACCAACGCTTACGTTGAACACACTATCGAAGGTTTCTCAACCGTTGTTGAAGCCGACAAAGTAAACAACAACCCCAAAATTGTAAATTTAACGGCTGTATCAACAACTGGTGGCACTGCACTTCAATTTAAAAAAGAATCGGGCGCTACCATTACAGGCCTGTCGCTTAGCGGATATGCAACATCTGTTGACATGAAAGACGATGGACCGCTTGCAAACGTAATTATTGATGACGAAACAGCCGACCCTGCAAAAAGCTACAACGCACCTTCAACGGTTGATGTTTCGGGCTGGACATGGGCAAATGCCGAGATAGCCGAAGTAGTAGAACTTACCGGCAACGTAAACAGCGATGTTACGCTCGATGCCTCGAAAAGCTATCGCTTAACAGGCTCATACATTGTGCAGGATGGTGCCTCACTTACCATCCCCGCAGGTACAAAAATTCATGCCGATGCAGGTGGCACCGAAGTATATATTGCAGTACTGATGGGCGGACAAATATTCATTAACGGCACGACCGATAATCCCGTAGTAATTGCGTCCGACCTGGGACAACCCGGCGACTGGGGCGGCTTAACCATTTGTGGAAAAGCATCGACCACCGCCGGCGAAAACGCCGAAGCCGAAGTAGGTGGTTTCATTTACGGCGGCACCAATGATGCCGACAATTCAGGCTCGGTTAGCAACCTGGTTATCAAAGGCACCGGCGCTCAAATCAATTCCGAATCGCAATATAACGGCGTTTCACTTTACGCTGTCGGCTCAGAAACGACACTTGAAAATATTGCGGTATTTGATGGCTCGGACGACGGAATTGAGTTTTTTGGTGGCACTGTTTCGGTTACCAATATGTATGTAGAAAACTGCGAAGACGATGCCATTGACTGGACTGAAGGCTGGAGCGGCGGAATTACCAACACCTATATTTCACATACTATTGAAGGATTCTCAACCGCATTCGAAGCCGATAAGGTGAACAACAACCCTCAGTTCGAAAATGTAACAGCCATTTCGACCGTAGGCGGAACAGCTCTGCAATTCAAAAAAGAATCGGGCGCTACCATAACCAACCTGTACCTCGAAGGATACGAGAAGAATATCGATATGAAAGATAACGGCCCACTCGAAAATGTCGTAATCGATGGCGAAACAGCCAACCCGGCTGCTTCTTACAACTCAGGCACCAAGGTTAACACAACTGGCTGGACATGGAAAGATGCCACACTTTAAAGGCAACAAATTATTAGATTAAACAAAAAACAAAGGATAGCATACTATCTTTTGCATTGACTCACTCAGAAAAAAGCCGTTTCCACTGTGAAACGGCTTTTATTGAGTTTATTGCCAAAAGCAGAAACAAAATCAAAAACGCACATTTAACACCCTGATTATCTGCACAAAAGAATATACAAACAAGCCACCCAATGTTAAATTTTCACATTTGGGCAAAAACTTAACATTAAATATTTGTTAACCACAGGGCGTATTTGTTAACTTTGCGTTAAGTCAAAAATAAATAAAACAGGAGGGAAACCATGAAAACACTCACATCAATCATCATACTGCTTTTAGCACTCAGTTTCACACTCAATGCTCAATACATCAAAGAAGTTGATGGAATATACCTGGCAGAGTCAACACCGTACACCGGTACATACAAAAGCTATTACGACAACTTCCAGCTTAAAGTAGAAATGAAGCTTCAGGATGGCAAAAAAGAAGGTGAAACCCGCCTTTACTTCGAGGACGGAACACTAAAAGAAATTCGTTCGTACAAAAACAACCAAATGCATGGCGAATGGAAAACGTACAACGAGCAAGGTATAAAAATTGCAGAAGCGGAATACATTGACGGAAAGAAAAACGGCACCTGGAAAATTTGGGATGATAAAGGCGTACTACGCGTGTTAATGGTTTATCGAAACGGCGAAAAAAACGGCACCTGGAAAATGTGGGACGAAAAAGGAACACTAACCGGAGAAACCAACTACTAATAAAAAGTTACTTATCGAATACACTTAAAAATTGAATTACCCCCAACCCCAACAATATGCCCGAAAAAGCATAAATAAGGTAGATATTCAGGCTAATAATATGCTCGTACTGAAGAATCAATACAATAGCAGCCAGAAATAATACAATTCCATTAATAATTTTAAACATACCTGGGATTCGAAAAAATTTATTCTTCATTATACTATCTTAGTTAAACTAAATACAAAAATCTTTCAAAAGTAAATATTTGTCGAACTCAAACAGAATGAAATGAGTGAATGGTATGTTTTATTTAGTAAACAGCCGATTTCTATATGTAAACATTTTATTTCGACTTGAATGTCGCATATTTTATCCGAAAAAGTAAAAAGCTAAATAGCAAAAACAAGTAAAACAGAACGGATAAAACAGCAAAAATTGGCCAGCCATAAACAAAAATAAAAAGCAAAATACCAAGCAACGATGTCAGCACAACACTCTGAAAAACAGCATCTATTCTCATTATCAACACCTGCTGATTTTCGTTTTTTGTTTTCGAAAAAAACATAAGCAACAAGCCCAACAAGGTCAATCCCCCGGCCAATTCGTCGAGTACATTGTTGTGTACTGTTGTAAAATACTTTGCCCGAAGTTTTGATGAATAAAGGGCATACATCTCGAAGTTAAGAAACTCAGGTCGCTCGCCCGAAAAATATAGGTATCCGGCCAGCAGCCCCACAACAATAAATCCCAAGCCAATCCATATAAATACCGAAGGAAGAAGATACAATTTAAATTTTTGCACGGTGTTATTGTTTTTTCAATTCTTTTTCCTTTTCGCGTAGCTTTTTCTTCTGCACTTTAATCGCCTCTTCCTGCTCGTCGAGTATTTTTTTCAAAGCTTCAATATCTTCTTCGCTTATGCTGTCGCTGTGCTCAATCGATTCAAAATCCATTTCGCCTAGTGTTTCCAATACCTGGTCTACCCCACTTAAGGCAGTACTTACAATTGCCTCAATATCAATACTATTAACCACAGCTGAAGCAATATCGATACCGGTATTAGCGGCTTCAATCGACAGTTCAATCATTTCTTCGGTGAGTCCGTCGGCATCCCTAAGCTCACGACGCAACTCTTCATTCACCTCACGTCGAGCTTCTTCAATATCACGACGAGCCTCTTCCATGTCGCGACGAGCTTCTTCCATGTCGCGAGCAATTTCGCCATGGTCAATTTCTTTCTGAGCCTGACGTATTTCGACCTGCGCTTCACGTATTGCCTTTGTAGCTTCACTCATGGCTTCACGCACAATAGCTTCAATATCAATATCGGCCAGGGCACGGTTTACTTCTTCCATAATTTCGGCCTGTACAGCAGGGTCGCTCTCCGACATGGCCACTTCGACCATACGCTCAACTTCTTCCGACAGCCCGTCAACATCATCGTTTTCCGAGACTTGTTTTTCCACACTTGCTTTCAAACTATCAAGCTCCTGCGCCGTCCATTGCCTTGAGATCGATTCGGGTTCGCTAAGCGGAAGCTCAATGTCAAGTGCTTCGTTAGGTAAAACTTGCGAATGCACACGATTGCCCGTCGTAAACGACACCAATGTTAAACCGACAAGCACTACTGTAGAAGCTATCAGTCCTTCGATAAAATTTGTTTTCATTGCTTTTTGTTTTTGTATGTGTTTTATGCGGCTTAGTACACTTCCCTTTCGCGAAGCAAAAGCCATGGCTAAATTTTCGTATTCCATACGGTTTATTTCGGCTTGCGCCAGCGTTCGGATGTAAGCTGTCTTATCGCCTGTTAAATCGATGGCTATAGCATCGCAGCTGTTTTCGCGTTCGGCCTTTATTAACGAAGAAATAAGCCAAACTGCGGGATGATAAAAATAAAGCAAGGTTATTGCCGACTGAATTATATTAAACAAATAATCGCGCCGT
>JAFGGY010000166.1 GCA_016930365.1 Prolixibacteraceae bacterium
AAGCCATCGACCAAAACCAACATTTTTTGTCGGTAGGCTTCAATAAATGCACCGGCCATCATAGCAATCTCGAAACCGCCAAATGTGGCGAGTGTTTCGAGTGGGGAGGAGGGATTATATTTCCGGGAAACTTCTTTCAAAATGTTCTTTTTATATTCGAGTTGTTCGCCCAGCATTCCGGCACCAGCGCCCACACATTCGTCAATGGGTAGCTTTAAAAAGCGGTGCATCAGCAGGGCCGAAGCCGACGTATTGCCAATGCCCACCTCGCCAAAAGCGATGGTGTTGCACCCTTTTTTTGCTTCGGCTTTTACAAATTCGCCCCCTTTTTGCATGGCAAGCTCACATTCTAAGGTGGTCATGGCTGGTTGTTGCATCATGTTTTTAGTGCCACGGCCAATTTTTGAAGGGATGATTGGCAAATCTACCGGAAAATCGTAATCAACCCCGGCGTCAATTACTTTCATGTCGAACCCGTTTTGTTTGCAGAATACGCTAATGGCAGCGCCCCCATTTACCATGTTTAGCACCATCTGCCAGGTTACATCTTTGGGGTAGGGACTCACATTTTCATCGGACAGACCGTGGTCCGCTGCAAAAACCAACATTACAGGCTTTTCAATTTTTGGAGAAAGGGTTTGCTGAATAAGCCCAATTTGCAGGGCAATATCTTCGAGTTGCCCCAACGACCCGGTTGGTTTGGTTTTTAGATCGATTTTATGTTTTAAAGCCCCATCAACCTCCCCCAAGGGGAGGCTTTGGGTTTGTGCGTTATTGTTGTTTTCGTTCATTTTATGTGTACTATATTTTGCAACTATAAAAAGTATCAAATTTTGCACCTCGTATCATCGAAGTGTTTCTCTTTCCTTGGGGAAGAGATGCCGACAGGCAGAGATGGGCCTATTTTCACAGGTATCCCCGAAACCATCAGCACTACCTCATTGGCCTTTTTCGCAATATACTGGTTCATACAGCCCTGCAGGTCGGTAAACTTACGGGCAATTTCGTTTTCGGGGTGAACGCCCATGCCCAACTCGTTGCTTACTACGATTAGCTTAAAATCCTGGGCGATGAAAGCATCCCATTCGGTTTTGGCTTCCTGTAACGATTTTTCTACATCGTTGTTGTTGTCGTAATAAATGTTGGTCAGCCACAGGGTAATGCAATCGAGCAAAACCGTTTGACCTTCAAAACGAAGCTTCGACAGTTGTTTTTCTTCCTCAATGGTTGTCCATTGGTTGCCTCGGTCGTTTTGGTGCCGTTCAATCCGTTGGCGAAAATCTTCGTCCCAAATACGCGATGTAGCCAGATATATTGGCTCTGAGCTTTGTTCTTCGGCCAGTTGTTGCGCATGGCTGCTTTTGCCCGAGCGCTGTCCGCCTGTGATAAATGTGATGTGAGATGCCATAATTTATTATTTACATTCCAAAATTATCGGGACATGGTTCTTTTGTTTCGATGGTTTTTGAGCACACATCTTTTTTGTAAATCCACTTTACCACATCGCCCTTGGATAAATTACAATTTATGGCCAAAGTTTTGGCCGGTTTGTCGTTAACAGTGAAATACCAGGCATTTTTGCCTTTGATGTTTTCGATTCCATTAATTTCATCAACAAAAACATAATTGTTTACCGGGTGGGTTTGAACTGTAGCTACATACAATAAGGCATCGAGTGCTGACAAGTTCTCAGTGTATGAAATTTCTTTTATAATGTTTTGATTTGCCCCGTTAAATTCAATTAAAACGCTTACTTTTTCGTTATCGGCCGAAAAAGCATTCAGGCATAGCAGAAATGTTGCTATGCCTGTTAATATATATGCTTTAAAGTGTTTCATGTGTTTTGAATGCTAAATTACATGAATGTTTCAATATTATTCTACATCGTAGTCTAAGTAAAATGCCCAATAAGGAGAAACTCCACAGCCAAATTGGCTAATGTGTGTGCCGTCCGTATTGTAAACATCAACAGCTCCGGGTTCGGTATAACTTGTTCCGCCAAATACGTATAGTTTATCACTTTTTTTGTCGTATTGTACACCATTTGGGCCGCTTAGGTTTTCAATAAAAGGTGTGAACTCTTTTGTTGAAACATCAAAAGTGTAAACAGTCCCAAAAAGTTGATAGTTTTCATCGTATGATGTAGCTAATAAATATATTTTTGAGAAATCGGTATTGGCGCTCATTATTGAAGCATAATTTGAGCTCATACCAGCAAGGTCGTATGTTGTTTCAAGGGTATTATTGCTTGTATTGATATAGCCCAAACCAGTCTTTTCAGATTTATTACTGCTCGTACTTACTAATGAAACATATAAGTTTTCTTTATTGTCTTTTACAAAATATGAGGTAACAGCCGGTGTTGCAATATATGAAACAGCATCGCTCGCCTGGTCGATAACAGCAATGCTGTCTTTGTAATTTAATGCTGCATATACATTCCCATTTGCAACAGCAAGTCCTTCGGGGCCACCGGGCACTGGAATAGTTTTCTCAACCTGATTGGTTGTGATGTTTAATTTAGCAATGTATGAATTTGGCATGCCAATATTCCATTCAGAACTATTTTTCCAACATGAAACATAAAGATAATCTCCTTCACCTACACAGTAACGTGGAACAAGAATATCTTCTGAAATACCACTTTCATGTTGCACAAACAACGAATCAAGCACAATAATTTGGTCGTTGCCGTTTCCCATCATGTAAATTTTGTTTTTATATTCACATGCGTATTGGATATTTGATGTTAATTCAACGCCGTTTTGTGCTTCATAATAGAAGTTTACAGCGGAATCTTCATCTGCAATGTATTTTGTTATTGACCCTGCACCGACACTGCTGCCGCCGTAGTTAATAAAATATAAGCCGGTTGCATCGCTCGATGAAGGTTTAATCGGGTCGTCATCTTCAGTACATGAAGTGAAGCATAAAGTTAAACTTGTAATTGCCAGTAATAGAATTAGATACTTTTTCATAATGATTAATTTTGATAATGATTTTTATTTGTTTGTAATGTTGATGTTTGCAGTTAAACTTGCTTTGAAATTAATGCCGGGCATTGCATAAAAACGTTGGTTTTGATAACTGATATTGAATATGTTATTGGCGGCAAATGATGCTTTAAACCGTTGTTGCTTTATGTTGAATTTGTAATTTAAAGCACAATTTGTAATAAAATATGAAGGAAGACTTCTTCTAATCTGACTTTCCTCCCCGATGTAGTCGTAATACCTTTCGCCGGTATAATTACCATCAATTAGAAATGAAAAGTTATCGTACTGTAAAATATAATTGGCATTAAACATGTTTTTGGGAACATAAATCAATTGTTGATCCGGTTTTCCTTCTTCAATTTTAGTCGATGGATTATAAGTATAATTTACCGTGAGGGTGGAGGTGACTTTACCTGTTTTCAGTTTTGCGTTTCCATGGATTTCAACCCCTTTACTTATAACACTTTCGAGATTTACTGGTACTGGCCCGTTTTCGTTTCGCCATTCTATCCAATTTTGAATATTCATGTAAAACAGGTTCACTTTTATTTCGGATGATACTATTGATTGCTTGTGTTTATAGGCAATACCTGTTTCGGCAGTAAAGCCATTTTCCGGTTGCAAATCAGGTGTTCCTAACGGGTTTGAAATAGTTGGCCAATGTCGGTCGTTAAAGGTTGGCACACGGTAATTGCGTGAGATGTTAAACGTTGAAGTTAATTCGTTTTTTTTCTTTTTCGTCCATTGATATTCAATGCCCAATGCCGGGGTAAATGGTGCATGGTAATTTGTAATGAGTTGTTGGCGTAAATTAATGGTAGTTTTTAAGCGGTTTGTTGGCCGGTAAGAAGAAGTAAGGTATAAATCGGCATTATGTTCTTTAAGATCAATGCTATCGGAATATGAATACACATTGGGGACCAAAAATTTATATTTCACACCGGCCTTGTATTCAATTTTTTTTGTGAGTGTTTGTTTTAAGCTGCCTTCGGCAATAAGTCGGTCGGTTTGAATAATTTGTCCGGGGTCGTTGTTGTAAAGTTCCTTGTCGTGAACATATCCGGCAGCGAAGGCGTATTTAATTGGGTTGTTTTCGTTTTTGTATTCGCTCCAAAATCGAAGGTTGTTGTCTTGAAGTACTGTAACGGTTTCTTCCTGTCCGTTCATTTGTGGTTGAATTTGATGCCAACTGTCTTCGTACCAAAGCATCGATTTAAAATACTCATTGGGGCCAAACAGGTAATTGAATTCCTGGATAACACCTTTGTTGTCAACAGCCGCGCCGGTTTGGATGTATTCTTTTCCTTTGTCATATCCAGAGCTGATGGTATAGGGAAAATCATTATCGGTTTTATATTTTATAAGTTTTGTTACCGACTCCCATTTTCCGTTCCCAAAATAAACTTTTGCACCATAAAGTCGTTCACCAAACGAACCCAGTGAATATTTTGCATCCACTTTTAACCCATTAGTCCAATGGTTTTTCTGTCCTAAATAAATAGCGCCACCAATTGCACCGGAACCATTAATGGCTGATGAACTTCCGTATTGAATCTCCA
>JAFGGY010000167.1 GCA_016930365.1 Prolixibacteraceae bacterium
CCCGCTCGACTTGCATGTGTTAAGCCTCCCGCTAGCGTTCATCCTGAGCCAGGATCAAACTCTTCGTTGTAATTATAAATCGTTTAATGTCTCTAGCTCCTCAATAAAACTCTCCAGAAATCTTAGTTTCTAGTGCTTGACTTGTTCTTTTTTTCAATATCTCAATGAACTTGTTTCGTTCCCCTTTTTCAAGGCTGCTCCAGTAACTCTGAAAGCGGCTGCAAAGGTAATCATCATTTTTAATCCAACAACTTTTTTTTACTTTTTTTCGAAAGTTTTTTTTAGCTCCTAATCTCATTTTATTGTTATCTCATCGCCTCAAATAGCCTTCAAACTTTTTGCCTAAATGCAGATAAATATACAAGACCTTTCGCCTGGTCGCCGGTATTCAAAATGTGTATGAACGTTGCCTTGTTTTTCAAAGCGGGTGCAAAGAAATAACTTTATTTTTTATCCTCCAAATCTTTTTTGAAGTTTTTTGAAAGTTTTTTCCTGCGGCTGAAATTACCGCCAATTCTCCCTTCTAAAGCTTTTCACTGAACCTTTAACTTACTTTTTAAAGCGGATGCAAAGAAATACTTTTTATTTCGAACTTCCAAATACTTCTTGAAAAAATCTTCAAGTTTCTTTCGTAATTCTTTTATACTATTTCATCGAACTTCTTAACTCCTATTCTCTCAAAGCGGCCGCAAAGAAATATCGTTTTTTTCGATAAAACAAATGTTTGTGAAATAAAAAATAACAATTGTCTGTGGTCGTTTTTTATCTGTCTTAAAACGTGCCCTTTACTACTAAAAAAGCATGAAGTAAACTTGAACAACATAAAAAAAGAGAAGCATAGCTTCTCTTTTGCACTAAAAATATTTTAAAAAACTACTGCTTGGTTTCAATAAAATTTCGGAATGCATCGGCATCTTCACCACTAATCATATCAACACCGGCAGTATGCATTACCTCCCACACATCTTCGCTGTTAGGCAAATTGTAAACGCGCACCTTTTTTTCTTGTTTGTGCGCTTTTTGTACAATATCAAAAAATGCTTTATACTCATCGTACGGCATTTTACCTACTCCATTCCATTTGATTTCATTTTCGAAATCAATGCCAATTAGAGGCATTACTTTGTTATCGTAGTTTTTGTCAAGATCGGCAATTGTTCCCTGTGCAGCAACAAAGCATACACGCTCCTGTTGGAATGTACGCATAGGCGCATTTCCCACAAATACTACCTTCAATTTACCTTCGTGCCATTGAGGACCAACCCTGTAAGTTAGCATTTCGTGATAAGGGCTAAGTTGTTCCCAAATCTTGTCGTAGGTTTTCTTTGGATCGAACTTAATGTTGATAAAGAGATACATCTCTTCATCAAAATTCTGATTGATTTTGCCCTGATTCTTTTTATACTGACTATAAATGGGCATCAAGTACGTTGAACGTAGCGTAGGCCTGGTATGATTAGCGCTATCGGGCATCTCGGGTGTTACATACACATCTCCATAAATATACATCACCTCAGCTTCGTAGTGTACAACTCCCTGCGTAAAGGTTGGCCAAATTGATTTATCGTTTTCAAATACCTTTGTAAGTACAAAGTTAGGCATCACCTTGTTTTGTGCACTTAACGTATATGCCGAATGCAGTGCAATAAATGCGATCAATAAAAAAAACTTATTCATGCGATTTTTTTTTTTATGTTTTCAAAAATAAGAAAAACTTCTGCAAATAAAACTATTTTTATTAAAACAGCCAATTCTCAGAATTTCACATCCAAACTACAAATTCATCAAGTCCTTTTCTTTTCTTAACCGGGATGGTATCATCGGCAGGGAAGCCAATGGGAAACATTCCTACAGCTTCTTCATCGCTTTTTAGTTCAAGAACCCGATTCAACTCTGCAACATCAAAATTTCCGACCCAACATGTACCGAGCCCCATTTCGGCCGCTTGCAGCATCAAATGATCGATAAAAATTGCCGCATCAATTTCGGCATAGTTTTTACCATCCAAAGCTCGTTTCCAACCCATTCTATATTGGGCAACAACAACAATAATTACAGGAGCCGAATTTATCCAGTCACGATGATAACAATTTTTCAGGGCTTCAAGTTTATCGTTGCTACTTACCACAAATACCTTAAAAGGTTGAAAGTTGACTGCCGAAGGCGCTTTTCGGGCAACGTCCAACAGCTTTTTAATCAATTCGGAGTCAATAGGGGTTGCTAAATATTTACGAACTGCATGTCTCGTGTTTGCTAATTCTTCAAACTTCATAATTAAATATTTTGGATGAATTCAAAGGTATTAAAAAATTTGTTAATGATATTTAATTATCCCCTCATAGGGTTTTTTATGTTCATCATTTTTCATACTTTCGTTTCAACTATAAAAAAATACAGATGCTGAAAATCTGCTACATTTTTCTTCTTATTTTATTTACGCCCCCTCTGCATGCCGACACATTAGATATTGTTTCTCAAGTGTATGCTGAGCACACAAAAGGCCAGACGCTTCAAGATTGTGTTGATAAAGCGACCAATCTTATGCAGCAAATGAAAATTGACGAAGCCAAACCATTGCTCGACGCAGGTTTGACTAATTTCTTCAACAATAAAAATGAACATAACTATTCGTTATTGTTGTATATGATGGCTGATTATCTTTATTACAATCAGCAATACAAGGAAGCACGCATGTATTACCTTGAGGCAGAAAAAGGTTTTATTGAATATCAGGATACATTGTATCTGATGATGACATACAACAGTATTGGCTTAACATATAGTGTAGAACAAGACGACAACAATACTTTAAAATTTTACATAAAAGCTATTGAAGCATTCCCTGAAAATACTTCGAATCAAAATTACAAACAAATCAAATTAGATACCGAAGTTAATATTATTAATCAATACTTCTCGACAGGTAACTATAACGAGATTATTCAAAACTCGCCACGTGTAATAAAATTAGCTATCGAACTTAACGATTCAGCCCGACTTGCGTCAATATACAATGCCCTGGCTATTGCACACAAAAACAAGGGTAACTTTGAAGAGTCGAAAAACTATTTTGGCAAAGCCATATCAATTTATAGCTCCACCGGTAATAATTTTGAGAAATCGTATATTTATAACAACCTCGGCAGTCTTTTCGAATATAACGACATGGCCGATTCGGCCATTTTTTATTACGAACGTGCCCTTAAGTTATTTCAATTTGAGGGGTATAAAATTGGAATTGCCAAATCGAAATTAGGAATCGCCTCCGTGTTGTTTAATTTTTATAAGAAAGATGATGAAGCACGAAGTTATTTTTACGAAGCCATTGAAATTGCCCGGGAAAACGATTTTACATCGGTTGTATTAGATGGTTTGTATGAACTTTCGCAGTTGGAATATCAGCAAGAAAACTTTAAAAATGCATTCGATATAAGAACACAATACCACAATCTGAACGACAGTCTTTTTAATGCCGAAAATCAGCAACGTTATTATGAATTACAAACCCAGTTTAATACCAGCCAAAAAGAAAATGAGATCAACCAATTAAAAAACAAAATGCTTGAACACGAGTTGGAGAAGAAAAAAAATCAACTTCAAAAAGAAATTGGTTTGTCGGTAATATTCCTTCTCGCAATTTTGGTTTATATTGTTTACCTGTTTTACATTCGAAAGAAAAACCTAAACAAGACCCTTGAATTTAAAAATGACAACATTAGTCAACAAAACGAAAGGCTCAAAGCACTGGTCGAAAAGAACATAGTACTAACAAAAAAACTTCAACATTCGCGCCACCAGCTCATGGCATCAAACGCTACAAAAAGTCGCTTTTTTTCTATATTGGCACACGACCTTAGAAATCCATTCCACAACATTCTGGGCCAATCATTTTTACTATCATCCTACTATGAGAATTTTTCAGCGGATGAACAAAAAACATTTGCCCGTGAAATTCATCAATCGAGCGACTACTTAATGCAACTTCTCGACAACCTTCTTGAATGGGGCAGAACTCAAACCGGAGACATTAACTTCGACCCGGCTGTGCTGAACTTACATGATGTTACGAATCAAACGTTAAATATTTTAATGAAAAGTGCTGAAAACAAAAACATCACGATTATAAATGCTATTGACGATAAGGCATTGGTTTATGCCGATGAGAATATGTTGAAGACCATTTTGCGCAACCTTATATATAATGGTATAAAATTCACACCCGTAAACGGGAAAATTGTTGTTCGGAATACTGCTCAGCCTGACCAAACGCTTATTGAAATTGAAGACAATGGGAAAGGAATCAGTAAAGATGCACTGAAACATTTATTTAAACCCCACTCAAAATATCGTACTGCGGGCACCGAAAACGAAAAAGGAACGGGGTTGGGGCTGGTTATCTGCTCTGAATTAGTGAAAATTCACAATGGAAGTATTCGCGTTGAAAGCAACGAAGGAAAAGGCACTACATTTACAATTGAACTTCCACTCGCTTCAAATACCGAATAACGATTCATTTCGAATTTATTTCAAGTTCATGCTGAGTTCTATTCTCGAATCGATATAATTTTCGCATGGAGTAAATCCGCTAATATGAAAGCCTCTTTTCAGGGCAAAAATCAACAAAGCATTATGTTGGTTTCGGGTTTTGAGACGTATTGACTGAAAGAATTGCCTTTTTGCTTCACGAACCAAGTTTTCGTGCAACATTTCTGCCACGCCCTGACGACGGAAAGGAGGCAAAACCCCTCCCAGCCAGCTATAAACCGATCCATCGTAATAGCGATTATAGGCAATTTTACATGCCACTGGTTTTCCGGCAAATTCGGCCAACAACAAAATAAACTCGCTTTTCTCCAGTTTCGCCTGTACCTGTTTCGTATAAAACAAACTATCGAACTCAGGAATGTGATTTAAAACATAAACCGCTTTTGACAAATCAGCTATACCGGCTTTTCGAACGTGAATACCCATTTGTATTTATATTAAAATATTAGCTTTTTGATTATCTTGCGACAGTAAAAATACGAATAAAAAGGCAACTGATCATTACGCTCTGCTTGCCCATCTTAAACACAAAACATCCTATCGTTGTTTTAAAAAACAATAACACCAAAGAAATGACAAAATGTATCCTCTTACATATCATAATGCTTTTGGGATTTACTGCCAATGCTCAATTTCTTATATTTATAAATGGTACAATAAGCGACAAATCGAGCAATGAAGCAATTCCATATGCCAATATATATTTCAAAATAAAACAAACCGGCACCATTTCGTTTAACGACGGACATTTTTCGATAAATACAAGCAGCATTCCCGATACGTTGATTATTTCGGCTGTTGGATACGAAACTTATACAATCCCCATTAACGAATTTCGCAAATACCACCTCGATGTTCAACTTCAACCTGACGAAATAGAACTTTCTGAAATTATTATCAAACCTGGGGAGAACCCTGCAAACCGAATCATGAAAAAGGTTATTGATGCAAAAGATCAGAATAACCCTTTTAATATTGAAAAAATTAAATGCCGTACTTATACAAAAATTCTTGTCCATTCATCCAAAGAAGGAAGCAACAGCTCCCTGCCCATCTATTTTTCAGAAAAAGTATCGGAAAATATTCTTCAAAGAAACCCACGGGTTGAAAAAGGTAAAGTTATTGTTGAACGGCAGGAAGGATTAGGATTTCTTGAACAAATGAACATTCTTGGTTACTCTACAAACCTTAGCCTGGGGTATAATTTCTACGACAATATTGTTGAAATTTTCGACAAACCCTTTATGAGTCCACTTAGTAACCGGGCATTTCTTTTTTATAAATTTTATTTAACCGATAGTTTAAAAACCGAAAATGGGCTTGAATACACAATAAATGTTGTTCCAAAGAACACCAGAGACATGGCTTTTAACGGTCAAATCAGAATTATAAAAGACATGTGGTCAATCAGCCAGATTGCCTTATCCATTCCGGCTAATGCCAACCTGAACTATGTGAATAATCTGAATATATACCAGGAATTTCAACCATTAAACGACAGCTTGAATTTCTATCGTGTAGATGCTATCAATGCCGATTTAAAAATCACCAAAGACCATTCACTTTTCGATATTGATTTTACGGCTCATGTAAACAAACGTTCGGTTTACGACAGCCTCAGCACCAATTTCGAAGCCAGTGCTTTCGATTCAACAACAACGAGCTCCAGAACAGCAGCACAAAACAGCTCAATCAACACAAAATCGGTAAAAGAGCTCCGTCCCGAACCCCTAACCAACACCGAACAAAATGCCATTATTCGAATCGATTCGCTTAATAACGACTGGCGCATAAAATCGGCCGATGCACTTTCTCAAATGTTCATAACCGGTTACATACCCGGAGAATATTTCGAACTCGGTCCTTATCTCGAATTGATTAAAAACAACCGGGTCGAAGGGCTTAGATATACATTATCGGGGCGAACCAGCAGCAAACTAACCAAAAACACTATGATTTATGGCCACATCGGCTACGGAACACGCGATAAAGAATGGAAATACGGACTCGGCATTAAACACAAATTCAAAACGAACAAACGACGACTCATCTCGGTAGAATATCGAAACGACTTAGCTAAAATTGGAGACAATCGAAGTATCTTTCTCATCAAAGAAAACATGATGGTTAGTGGCGAGGACAATCTCATCGCTTCGATTTTCACCAACAAACCACTCGATAAAATTTCGCGCGAAATTAAATACAGTGCAGCATACGAACACGAGTGGAAACAAGGCGTATCGACCACTGCTGAGTATAAAAACCGAACCATATACTCGGGGCTTTATTTACCTTTTGTTGCCGCAAACACATTTATAAATACGATAGGTACAAACGAATTCACTCTCGGACTCCGCCTCTCGTGGAGCGAAAAATACACCGATGACTACTGCCGAAGATATTATATGGGCACTAAATACCCAATCGTAAACCTGCGGCTCACGGGTGGGCAATATCAATTAGGCAACATCACTAACGAATATTTAAAAGCCCGGCTTGTTATAAACCACGACATCAATATTGGTCAAACCAAGTTCGAATACGTACTCGAAACGGGTGCAACACTGGGCGATGTCCCTTTTCCTCTTCTCGACATACACCGAACCGACCAGTCGCTTGGTTTTGCACGTTATTCGTTTAATATGATGAATGAAATGGAATTTGCCTCCGATCAATTTGTTTCGCTCATGGCCGACTATCACCTTAACGGATTACTATTTAATCGCATGCCCTTTTTGAAACAACTCGGCATCAGAGAAGTTGCCAGTGCAAAGCTGTTATGGAGCAATTTGGGAGACAACCACCGAAAATTACTAAACTACCCGGCATTAATTCACGAGGCAAACACTCCGTATGCTGAAATCAGCGCAGGCATCGAAAACTTCTTTCAATACTTCCGCTTCGACGTTGTTTGGCGGCTTAACTACCTTAACCACCCCAATGTTTCACCTATTGGAATACGCGCCCGTTTCGACGTCAATTTCTAAGCACTCCACACAACTTTTTTATTTCATTATCCAGAAAAACGAAATAAAAGAAGCGATTAAAGTGAATATTTATAATTTTGCATCCTCAAATCAATTCGAAGTTTAATACGCTGATTATTACAATGGATAAATATTTATTAGAAGCAATAGCCCCCATAATTGATGCAGGGCTTAACGAAGATGTAAATACAGGAGACCTGACAACCGACCTGCTAATACCGGCTGATACACAAACCACAGCCATAATGATTGCCAAAGCCGATGGCGTTATAGCAGGCCTGCCTGTTGCCGAAGCTGTTTTTAAAAAACTCGACCCAAATGTGCATTTTACCTATCACATCACCGATGGAAGTAAAGTGAAATATGGCGATTTGATATGCACCATCGAAGGTACATACCGTGCTTTACTTACCGGCGAAAGGCTTGCACTAAATTTTTTGCAACGCATGTCGGGTATAGCTACCGAAACATCAAAATATGTTGAAGCCGTAAAGGGAACGAAAACAGAGATTCTCGACACCCGAAAGACAGTACCAGGCCTGCGCCTGCTCGATAAATATGCCGTAAAATCGGGGGGAGGCACCAATCATCGCATTGGTCTTTACGATATGGTAATGATTAAAGACAACCACATTAGCGTAGCCGGCGGAATAAGCAATGCCGTTAAAGCAATAAAACCAAATATTGGTGAGAATATCAAAATTGAAGTAGAAACTACGACAATCGACGAGGTACATGAAGCACTTAATGCCGGTGCCGATATTATAATGCTCGACAACATGAACAACGAAACCATGAAAAAAGCGGTAAACATTATCGCTGGACGAGCAAAAGTAGAAGCATCGGGTAACATGACCCTTAAACGTGTAAAAGAAGTAGCTGCAACCGGGGTCGATTATATATCAATTGGTGCACTTACCCATTCAGTAATCGCACTCGATATCAGTCAGAAAATTAAAGAATAAACCATGCCAAACCTGGTTGTTGACATTGGCAATACCCGCTCAAAGATAGCCGTTTTTGAAAACGACAAACTCATAATGAGCTATCCAACCGACTTGTTCGACACCGAAGATATTATCCGGATAAAAAGTGAATATCCTAAAACTAATTCAGCAATATTTTCGAGTGTGCGCAACAATTCCAAAGAACTAAAAAAATTACTGGAAAGCCATTTTCAAACAGTTGTTGAGCTCAACCATCAAACACCGTTGCCACTCGAAATATGTTACGAAACCACTTCGACTCTTGGCAAGGATCGAATTGCAGCAGCAGTAGGAGCCAATTCAATTTATCCAAACCAAAACCTGCTAATTATTGATGCGGGAACAGCCATTACATACGATTTTGTTAACAGCCTAAATCAATATACCGGTGGATTTATCACCCCGGGGCTTAACATGCGGTTTAAGGCATTACACCAGTTTACCGAAAAACTACCGCTTTTAAATACCAGTATGCCCGAAAACTACCAGGGACGCAACACCACCGAGTCGATTATTGGTGGAGTACAACTTGGGCTTGAGGGCGAAACAAACCGGATGATAGCACACTTTCAGTCGAAATGCAACAAACTCTTAATTATTTTAACAGGTGGTGATACAAAGTATTTTGAAAAACTATTAAAAAATTACAAATTTGTGAGCCTTGAAATCATCCTTTTAGGGTTAAATACAATATTAGAATCCAATTACATAC
>JAFGGY010000168.1 GCA_016930365.1 Prolixibacteraceae bacterium
AAAGCTGATTTTGTTAAAAAAACGAACAAAAAAAATCGTCATGGATAAATTAACTTTAACTACACCAGCCCTTTTGTTTTCGGCAGTGTCGCTTATTTTACTGGCATATACTAATCGTTTTTTGGGATATGCCCAGTTGGTTCGAAATTTATACGAGAAATTCAAAAGTAATCCCGACAGCATTTTACTGGCTCAAATAAAAAACCTGCGAAAACGAATGTACTTAACAAAAGCAATGCAGCTGTTAGGCGTTTTAAGTCTGTTTTTATGTGTGGTGTCGATGTTTTTACTATACATTAATCTGTGGTTTTCGGCGGCCTGGATATTTGGATTTGGTTTATTATCGCTAATTGTTTCGTTGGCTATATCGGCCTGGGAAATACAAATTTCGGTGCGGGCTATCGATTTGCATTTAACCGATATGGAAAGTAGTCGGTGAAAAAGAGGAGATTGACCAGCAATAAAAAAATTACAAAACCATCCGTGCAAATGGCACCATGATGTGTGTTGCAAATTGTTTGTTTAGGTATTTGTAATACCCTGTAATAGCAATCATAGCCGCATTATCAGTTGTGTATTTAAATTCGGGGATAAAAAGAGTCCAGTTTCGTTTTTTAGCTTCTTCCTGCAGGGTGTTTCTTAAACCCGAATTTGCTGAAACACCGCCGGCAACCGTTATTTCGTTTATGCCGGTTTCGTTGGCTGCTTTTTTAAGTTTATTCAGTAAAATATCGATAATGGTTTTTTGCAACGATGCACATAAATCATTTTTATTTTCTTCGATGTAATTCTCGTTGATTTTAATGTTGTCGCGTAAATGATATAAAAAGCTGGTTTTTAATCCGCTAAAACTATAATCGAGCCCGGTAATCCGGGGTTTGTTAAAAGTTATAGCGTTGGGATTTCCTTCTTTGGCTAGTTTGTCGATTAACGGGCCTCCGGGGTAGGGAAGGCCCATAACTTTGGCACACTTATCAAATGCTTCGCCGGCTGCATCGTCGATGGTTTGGCCTATCACCTCCATTTCGAGGTGGTTTTTAACCAAAATAATTTGAGAGTTGCCTCCCGATACAAGCAAACATAAATGCGGAAAAGAAGGTTGGTTGTTGTCGTTATCGTTTTCTTTTATAAAATGAGCCAAAACATGCCCCTGCAAATGGTTTACTTCAACCATTGGCACATTAATTGCTAACGAAAGACCTTTTGCAAACGAAGTGCCCACGAGCAACGAGCCGAGTAACCCGGGACCACGCGTAAATGCAATTGCACTAATTTCATTTCGGTTTATACCGGCTTTTTTTATGGCCTGGTCAACCACCGGAACAATATTTTGTTGATGCGCACGCGAAGCCAGTTCAGGAACTACACCACCGTAATCTTCGTGTACTTTTTGGCCGGCAATAATATTCGATCGTATTACGCCATTCTCGATTATGGCCGCCGATGTGTCGTCGCAGCTCGATTCGATTCCAAGTATGATGATTTTACTCGTGTCGTTCATTCAAATTTTGTTAAAAATCCTTCAATTTTTTGGGTTCATTTACCCTTCAAATTGATTCAAAATATATTATTTTGTATAATCTTTAAAATGGGAGGGCAAAAGTATTAAAAAAACACTAAAAATAGCGGGCATTGTATTTGCAATCATTATACTGATGATGGCAGGATTTTATTTAACGCTTCAAAGCCGTTGGATGCAAACCGCTATTATTGATCGTATTACCCAAAATATTGCAGAAAATACAAATGCCGATATTGAAATTAAGCGTGTTAACTTTTCATTTTTCGATAAACTGGTGCTAAACGATGTTTATATCAGCGACCAGAAAAAGGATACAATGCTTTATGTGAAGAAAGTACTTGCCGAAATTGATTCATTATCTCTTTCGTCGAAAAAAATTTCAATCGGAACAGTAGAATTGCAAAATTATAAAGCCAACATAGAGCGAATCGATAGTTCAGTCTTCAATTTTTCATTTTTGGTCGATTATTTTGAGTTTAAAAAAGACCCGAATGTTGTATGGCGAATTAATGGTAACGGCCTGGAATTAAACCAAGGAGCTATTACATACAAAGATTCTCTTCTGCCAAAAGGCGTTTCCGATTTTCTTGAATTGAAAAATGTTTATTTGTCGCTCAGTCAAATTGCGTTGAAAACCGGCAACCGATATTCGGCAAATTTGCAATACATGTCGTTTGTATCAGGAACCAATTTTTCACTCAATAATTTATCGTCTTATATCGAATATTCCGACAGCTCGCTTTTCCTTTCGTCGTTTAAAGGAAATTCGGCTTATTCCGATGTGCTAATAGATACCATTTCGATTGGATTAGCCGATTTTATGCAAACAAAAAACACAAGCGATATATTTTTTGATGCAACACTCGATAAGATAAATGTTGGTTTTAGCGATCTTTCATTTTTGTTGGGCGACTTTTACCAAAAAGATTTTACTACCAATTTGTCGGGGCGCGTTGTTGGTACTTTAGACGATTTGCGTGGACGTAATTTTAAGCTTGGTATTGAAAATTTTATGAACATCAATGGCGACTTTTACCTTAATGGTCTGCCTGATATCAGCAAGACATACATCTTTGTAGATTTAAATGAATCGTTTGCCAACCTGAAAGAAATAAGAAACCTTGATTTACCTGGGAATATTAGGCGGGGCATTAATAAATTCCCCGATTTTTTAGAGAATGTGGGCGTTTTTAGCTACCGGGGAAACTTTACCGGTTTTCTTGATAATTTTGTGGCCTATGGTACGGCTTACAGTAATTTGGGTACTATTACCACCGATATTTCGATTGCATCAGACAACAATAATGTTTTAAGAATAGGAGGAAATCTGAAAGCCGTTGGTCTTGATGTGGGAGCGATTTTTGAAAATGAAAGCCTCGACAAACTTTCGTTAAGCGGTAAATTGGATGGTTTTATTCGCGAACAATCGAAATACGATTTAAACTTTAATGGAATTATCGACTCGATCGATTTTATCGATTACAGGTATCGAAATATTGTGTTGAATGGCGAATTAAAAAATGAATTGTTCAACGGTAGCTTTGATATTTCCGATCCCAATGTAGATATGACTTTCGACGGCAAACTTGATCTTGAATCGGAAGTGGCTAACTTTGAATTTGTTGCAGATGTTGAACGAATTAATTTGTACAACTTAAAATTATGGGACGATAGTACTTCGGTTGCTTCGGCATACATCGATGCCAATTTTTACGGAAACAACATTGACGAAGCACATGGAACGCTGAGCTTTTCGGATATTCAGTACAGCAACATATACGATACCTTGCTTGTATCCTCGTTAAAATTGAAAAATACATTGAACGACAGCATTCAATATACAGAGCTGACTAGCGATATTATTGATGGCAAAATGTCGGGAGTTTATTCTTTTACAACCCTTGGGCAATCGTTAATGTATTTGTACCATAAATACTTGCCCTCAGCATTGAATCAATATTACGATTTGCCTGACAAAGAGAATAATTTTAGTTTTAACCTACACCTGAAAGACTTGAACCCATTGGTCGGGCTTGTTAAACCAGGTTTGTACTTTTCGCCCGATATTGTTATCGAAGGTTTATATCAACCAGCCATTGGAAAAACCGAGTTAAGTACACATATTGCTAATTTGCAGTTCAATAAAAAAGGCTTCGAAAACCTCGATATACGGGTGTTTTCAGACGAAAATAACCTTCAGTGTCGTACAAACGCCGACCGTATATGGTTAAACAAAAAGGTGAATTTGTACAATACAACTCTGGTGGCCGATGCTGCTAACAATTCGTTGGATGTCGATTTATTTTGGAATAATTACGATGAAATAACGTATAGCGGTTCCATAAAAACATCTACTAATTTTCACAAACGAAATGGTAAATTACCCCGAATATCCATCGAAGTACATCCTTCGCAGGTTTATATGGGCGATTCGTTATGGTTGGTTGAAAATAGTCGAATTGTTATCGATTCAACAACCTTATATTTCGATCGTTTTAATGTACATAATAAAAACCAGCAGTTTGTGGTTGACGGGGTAGTGGCTGAAGACGAGAAATCGACCTTGAATTTGAGGGTTGATCATGTCGATTTGTTGCTTTTGAAACCTTTGCTGGGTGAATCGTCGTTTAAAGGTGAACTTAATGGCGAAGCTTATCTTTCGAGCTTTTATCAAAAATTTATGCTCGACATGGATTTAAGCGTGAACGATTTGAGTTTTAACGATGGATTGTTGGGCGATTTGGTGTTAAGCAGCCGTTGGGATCACCAGGAAGAAAAGCTGAGTTCGGAAGTATATCTTGCCAAAAATAATGAATCACTACTTACGGCATCGGGATACATCGATCCACTTGGAAGCAGTCTCGACATGTTTGTTGAAGCTGAAAAAACACCGCTTTCGATATTAGATGTATTTATGCCGCCCGTATTTTATGGCATTTACGGAGCTGTAAAAGGTAACGTACACGTACATGGGGGATTCAAAAATATTATGCTCGATGGTGAACTCGATCCGGTTGAAAAAGCTGGTATTGGTGTTTCGTACTTAAAAACTATACTCAATTTCGAAGATGCAGTTCAGTTTCGACAAGATACCATCTTGTTTCCTGATTTGCTGATTACCGATGAAGTTGGAAATACCGGACAATTCGACGGCTATATCAAACATCGTACATTCAACAATATGGTTTACAATATGTCGATTCAAACCGACAGACTGATGGTGATGAATACTGGTTTGGCTGATAACGAGTATTTTTATGGAACCATTTATGTTTCGGGTGGTGTGGATATATTAGGCAGCGGTAGCGATATTCTTATCGATGGCGATATAAAAAGTAGCCGGGGTACTAATATTTATATTCCTTTCGAAGGAAGTGGAAGTATTCAGCAATACGATTTTATTAAGTTTGTAAGTCATGATGGCGAAGACGAGCAAGATGAAGAATTCAACTACCGTTCGTCCGATTTCAACCTGAATATTGATGCCGAAATTACCCCCGATGCGAAAGTTCAGCTTATATTCAATTCGCAATTTGGCGATATAATACGTGGGGTAGGCAGTGGAAACCTACAGGTTCGGGTCGACAAAAATTACAACATCGATTTATATGGTAATTATGAAATTGAAGAAGGCGATTATATGTTTTCGCTTCAAAATCTAATAAACAAACGGTTTTCGATAATGCAGGGAAGTACCATTGAGTGGGTGGGCGATCCCAACAATGCTATAATAGATATTACGGCCGTTTATCGTACAAAAGCATCGTTATACGAGTTGTTTGTAAATAATTACGAAAACATCGACCTGCAGAGACGTGTTCCGGTCGAATGTATTATTGAGTTAACAGATGAACTTGTCAAACCCGATATCGATTTCGCAATTGAGTTGCCAACGGCCGAAGAACGAGTAAAAGAACAGGTTCGGCAGGTTATTTCAACACCCGAAGAAATAAATAAACAAATTATATCGTTGCTGATGATGGGGCAGTTTTATACCCCCGAAATCTACGCTGGTGCTCCTACTGCAACCAATACCGGGGTCGATTTGGTGGGAAATACCGCCAGTGATCTTATTTTTAGCCAGCTAAGTAATTGGCTTTCGCGCATCAGCAACAATTTCGACCTTGGTATTAATTATCGACGTGGAAATGAAATTACCGACGACCAGATAGAGCTGGCACTAAGTACCCAGTTTTTCGACGACAGGGTTACCATAAATGGAAACGTTGCAAATAATTCAAATCCAACTTCGAAAAATAACAACGAAATAATTGGCGACGTTGATTTAAACGTGAAATTAACTGAAAATGGAAAATTTCAATTGAAAGTATATAATCGGTCAAACGATAATTTAATTTACGATACCGCACCCTATACTCAAGGCGTTGGATTAACTTTTCGCGAAGAATTTAATTCGATACGTGATTTATTAGAGCGTTATATGGCTGTTTTTACGCGAAAAAAGAAAAAGCAAACCAACAATTCAGAACAAAGTCTGAATTGAAAGATGAAAAATTAAACGAATGATTCGTGCAAAGACGTGGGCTATTCGAAATACTTTATTTATTTTGTGCTTGAAATTTAAAAAATAAAAAAGTAATACTACCGTTATAATTTACCGGTACTAAAATAACAAATATGATCGCATTTATTCTATTGCAAGTAAACCAGGCTGTAAGCGAAGCTGCTACAGCTGTTGAACCCGAGGGTATTTCACTTAAATTTTGGGAGCTGGCCATGAAAGGCGGCTGGATTATGATTCCTATTCTTTTGTTGTCGCTTATTGCATTATTTATTTTTGGCGATCGTTATTTCGCAATTATGCGCGCATCCAAGTTCGACACCAACCTTATGAATCAAATCAGGCAAAACATTCAGGACGGTAAAATCGATTCAGCTATGGCTCTTTGTAAATCGGCCAATAAACCCATTACCCGAATGATTGAAAAGGGCATATTGCGCATTGGACGTCCATTGAACGATGTGAGTGCTGCTATCGAAAATGTTGGCAACCTCGAAGTCGCAAAACTTGAAAAAGGGCTGCCCTTGCTGGCCAGCGTCGCCGGTGGTGCTCCTATGATTGGTTTCCTGGGTACAGTTATGGGGATGATTCAGGCTTTTTACGATATGGCCAATGCCGGAAACAACATTGATGTAACCTTGTTGTCATCGGGTATTTACCAGGCAATGGTAACTACCGTAGCCGGTCTTATTGTCGGTATTATTGCTTATTTTGCTTACAACATCCTGGTTTCGAAGGTCGAAAACGTTGTTTTCAAAATGGAAGCTACAACGACCGATTTTATGGATTTATTGAACGAACCTGTATAAGCGTATTATGGCTATTAAAAGAAGAAATAAAATAAATTCAGCTTTCAGTATGTCGTCAATGACCGACATTGTTTTTTTATTGCTGATATTTTTTATGGTTACTTCAACCCTGATTGCTCCAAACGCACTCAAGTTGTTGTTGCCGCAAAGCAACAATCAAACAAAGGCAAAGCCAGTAACTTCAATCTCGATTACCAGCGATTTGCAATACTTTGTAAACAATAATGGCAACCTCACACAGGTTCGTTTCGACGAAATTGAACCTTTTCTTCAACGAACCATCGGACAAAGTGAAGATGTTTATCTTTCGTTGCATGCCGACAAGCAGGTTCCCATCGAGGAAGTGGTGAAAATTATGAATATTGCACGCCGAAACGAGTATAAAATGATTTTGGCTACAAGCCCTGAAAAATAAAGCAGCTTTTGTGAGTTATTTTAAAAAACATAAAGAAGGTTTTATCATCACCGTGTGCTTTCACGCAGTGATATTGTTATTGCTTATTGTTTTAGGGTTTTTTACTCCACTTCCGCTGCCCGATGAAAAAGGCGTGCTGGTCGATTTTGGAAACAGTCCAACCGGTCTGGGTAAAGTTGAACCTGCCCCTACACAGCAGCCAACTCCACAAAAGCAACAACAAACCGAAGAGCAAACCGCGCCGCCAACACCTCCCACACCGGTTCAGCCTGTAGCCCAGGAACCTGCTGCTAACCAGGGAAATGAAGATTTAATGACTCAGGATTTTGAAGAAACAGTAGCGGTTGACGAAGGCAAAAAGAAAGCGGAAGAAGAAGCACGGAAGAAGCGTGAGCAGGAAGAACGCATACAACGCGAGTTGAACGAACAGCGACGCCTCGAAGAACTGGAACAGCAACGTGAAGCCGATGAGTTGCAACGCCGACAGGCCGAAGCCGAACAACGCCGACAGGATAGCTTGAAGAAAATTGAAGAGGCTCGTCTGGCCGAACAACGACGAATTGCCGAACAACGCCGACAGGATAGTATTAAACGTGCCGAAGAACAAGCTCGCATCGATGCCATAAATTCACGCGCCAAAAATGTATTTGGAAACAATACAGGGCAAAATGAAAATGGCAGTACTTCGTCGGGGCAGGGCGTTACCTATGGCGACGGAAACCAAGGTACTACTACCGGTACAGCCGGAGCCGAACGTTACGGACTGGGTGGTGGCGAAGGTATTTCATTCGATCTTACCGGTCGTTCAGCTGTAAATATTACTAAACCAACTTATCCCGGTCAGGAAGAGGGTGTTGTGGTGGTACGTATTACCGTTGATAAATATGGACGTGTAACCAAAGCCGAACCCGGTGTTAAAGGTTCTACTTCGATGGAGCCGGAGTTATTAAATGCAGCTAAAAGTGCTGCCTTGTCAACACGTTTTAATCAGGATAATGAAGCTCCTGCCTTACAAACCGGAACGATTACCTATCATTTTATGCTCGATTAAGATAACGATGCTTTTTTATGTTTCGTTTATGTTTGTTGAATTTTTAGCATTAAGTTGTTTATGCTTCGTTAATGTGCTTTTTTAAAATTAGTTCTTCTACAGTAGGTAAATTAATTTGGTTATACATTATTTATTATTGGCAACTCGTAGCTAACTTGCTCATTTTTTGAAGAAACTTGTTCCGTTGTGCGTTGGGATGGTTCGCTTACCAATCTACGAACTATGGGGCAAGCTTTGTTCGTTTCATCAAAAAAAAAGGATAGATTTCCATCCATCCTTAAACTTACCTAATTAAAACTAACCAATAAAAACAAACCAAATCTTAACTTATAAGAACACTGCAAAGATATGTTGAAAAACATGTTTAAGTGTTACGTATATGTTAAGTTTTATGTTGTGCAGCATTTTTTTTCTCAATTTGTATTTTGCATAAGAAAACAAGCGGCCATCCACCTGTTTCGGGTTTTGCTTCCATTGGTTTTAAGATTCAGTTTTTCAGCCTTTTGATTGATGTCTGTGTAGTCGTTTTCGTAAAAGCCACTCATAAACAAAAGGCCGTTATTTTTTAAAACCGATGAATATTTAGGCATATCTTCAATTAGTACGTTCTTATGAATGTTGGCAAAAATCACATCAAATTTTTCGCTACCCAGCAACGAAACATCACCTTTTTTAGCTTCAACGTTTATGCAATTGTTTAATTTACAGTTTTCAACAGTGCTTTCGAACGACCATTGGTCAATATCGATGGCAAGTATCCGTTTAGCACCACGCATCGATGCAAGCATTGAAAGAATACCGGTACCGCAGCCCATATCGAGTATGGTTTTGTCTTTCATGTCGTTTTCCAGAATAAATTCCATCATTAACGAAGTTGTTTCGTGATTTCCGGTGCCAAAAGCCATTTTTGGCTCAATTACTATTTCGTATTCGGCTTTTGGATAATCGGTATGGAAAGGGGCTCGCACTACACATTGGTTGGCAACAACCAGAGGCTTAAAATAGTTTTTTTCCCATACTTCATTCCAGTTCTGGTCGGGAATTAACTCGCTAACATATGTGAATGAATACAATGGCCCACCCGATATAGCGTCAATCGATGTTTTATCGAACATTGGAGCCTGGATGTAGGCTTCCAGATTGTCGTCGTTTTCAACAAAGCTTTCGAAGCCTGTTTCGCTAAGAGCAGCCATTAAAATATCCCGAAAATCCTGGTTGTCGGGTGCAAGTGTAATGGTGATTTTTTGATAATCCATGGTCGTATAATTGTTTTTGCAAAATTAAACGCGTTTTCGAATCTTTCATGTATTTTGTTTTGCAAACTTATAATGCTTGCATTTGACGTTGTTCTTCGTTAAGTTTGGAGGTGTTGTTTAAAACAAAAATAATGATGATGAAAACACGATGGGGAATACTTAGTACCGCCGAAATTGGCCTCGAAAAAGTAATACCGGCCATACAAAAAGCCATCAATTGCGAAGTGATAGGCATTGCATCGCGAAAGCTTGAAAAAGCATACGATACCGGAGGTGAGCTTAATATTGAAAGAGCTTATGGAAGCTACGAAAGCATGCTTGCCGACAAAGACGTTGATATTATCTACAATCCGCTGCCGAATCATATGCATGTACCCTATACCATAAAAGCTCTTGAAGCCGGGAAACATGTGCTGTGCGAAAAGCCAATAGCACTTGATACTGCCGAGGCCGTTGCACTGCTCGAAGAAACTTCGAAATATCCACACCTCAAAGTGATGGAGGCTTTTATGTATCGCTTTCATCCACAGTGGATAAAGGCAAAAGAGCTAATTGCAGGTGGCGAAATTGGCACAATACAAACGGTGCAAATGTTTTTTTCGTATTACAATGCCGACCCACAGAATATTCGCAATCAACTTGATATTGGCGGAGGAGCCCTTATGGACATTGGCTGTTATTGCGTTTCAATTCCCCGATTTATATTGGATGCTGAGCCCCGAAGAGTGATGTCGCTTATCGACCGCGACCCTGAAATGAGAACCGACCGTTTATCTTCGGGCTTGCTCGATTTTGGCGATGGACGCTCGGCTTCTTTTACCTGCTCTACTCAATCGCATCCTTTTCAGCGTGTGCATATTGTTGGTAGTAACGGACGTATTGAGCTTGAAATTCCGGTAAATGCACCAGCCGCGGGTTATAGCAAAATGAATGTTTTTAGTGCAAACTGCAAAACAAGCTTTGCGTTTAATAATATCGATCAATACACCTTGCAAGCCGAAGCATTTGCTAAAGCTGTTGTCGAAAATTCAGAAGTGCCAACGCCTTTAAACGATGCAGTTAGTAATATGATGGTTTTGGATGCACTTTTCGAGAGTGAGGCACAGAAAAAATGGATAATTATTTAGCAAATAATTCATTATACCCCGTTTGTTGTTCTTATTTCCATTCTTTGCAAAAAACCGATTTCGCCTCAATGTTGTATTGTGTAAAATTCAGATATATATTACATTACGAATACATTTATTGCTTCGTTTAAAAATCGAACGATCGAATTGATTATAAATTTGCCCAAATGCGAGCCAGCGAAAATCCCGGTGCTTGTATGTCTAAATCGAGGAAATAGCCAAATGGAGTTTGCGCAGTTTCAATATTCGCATTTTTAAGTCGTTTTTCAGCAAGGTCGAAAACATTTTTGGTGAACTCGCCCGATGCTTTCGACTCGCTGAGATGGGCAAATGAATGTAAAATAACTTTCTGACAATCATTTTTTCGTAGCACCCACTTTAGGTGGTTTACCAGTTTCTTTTCACGGCCTTTAAGGTCGTTTTTATCTTCATCGTCCTGTTCAACCTGTATAAAAGCTACTACACAGTTTTTAAAACATGCTCCCTGGTTTACTTCTTCGGCTTGTTCGAGATTTTTAACCGCAGGCTGATACCCAAATTTTGTTGTGTATATGGCTAAAACCTTCATAATGTTCGTTTTTTACTAAAGTAGAAATTCTGTTTCAAAATT
>JAFGGY010000169.1 GCA_016930365.1 Prolixibacteraceae bacterium
GCTTTTTTGTGATCTCCTTTTTCCAATAAGTTCCAACCATAATTGGCATGGGTAAAGGCATTGTTGGGGTCTTCTCTCAAAGCACCGTCAATGGTGGCAAAAGCTTCCTCTTTGCGGTTCAGTTTTGTCAAAGCTGTACTTCGAATATTTAGAGCCAGTATGTTTTCGGCATCGAGCTCCAGAGCCTTGTTTGCCATTTCAAGAGCAAGGTCGAACGATTTGTTATTGAGTTTAATGCTTGCTGCTATGGCATAATGCATTGAGTTATTAGGTTCAAGTTGAATAGCTTGCAAATTAAATTTTTCAGCCGCTTCAATTTTTTCTTCTTGGATAGCAATCCTCGATTTTGTGCTGAATAAATCGGCCGATTCAGGCGAAAGGGCAATGGCTTGGTCTACAATAGCATTGGCCGCCTCATACTTGTCTTGTTGCAAATATATTTCGGCCAAAAGTGTAAGCATGTTCGTGTTGTTGGGATCTTGAGATAACATCTCCCTCAGAAACTTTTCAGCTTCTTTATAGTTCTTTTGTTGAATAAGTATGTTTACTTTGAACAACTGATCAGAGTCTTGCATGTTACTTTTTGATTTTTAGGTAGGTTAATATGTCGTCATACAGTCCAGAATCGTTTGCGAAAAGAGCAAAGTTTTTTGCTGTTGCAAACCAATCCAAAGTGCTGGCTTTGTGTTTTTTAATTGCATTGAGGATGTCTTTTGTTTCAATCGGTTTTGCGATATCGTCTTCGTACGATTCTTCGATTTTGATTTCGATGGCAATATCGATAATCGCATCGATGTCGGCTCCCGAGTAATTGTCTGTTTTTTTTGCGATTCCCTCAAAATCAATTAATCCGGTTGGTTTGTTCCGCAGTTTCAATTTGAGTATCGATTCTCTTGATTTAAGGTCGGGAGGGGAGACGAAGATGATGCGGTCAAAGCGTCCGGGGCGTCGAAGTGCTGGATCCAGGTTCCACGGCGTATTGGTGGCTCCAATTACAAGCACACCTTCGTTCGATTGGTCGATTCCGTCGAGCTCTTGAAGCAATTGGTTTATCAAATGTCGGGCACTTGATTGTTTCATGTCGCTACGGCTTGCGCCAAGTGCATCAATTTCATCTATGAACAAAACACATGGTTTGTTTTGTCGTGCAAGTTCGAATATATTGTGAAGGTTTTTTTCACTGTTGCCCATCCACATATCCAAAATGTCACTCAATCCCACATTGATAAATTTGGAGTTTACCTGACCGGCTGTAGCTTTTGCAATAAATGTTTTTCCGCATCCTGGAGGGCCGTAAAGTAAAATTCCACCGCCTAATTTTTTCCCAAATGATTTGTAAAGTTCGGGTTTGAGCAGCGGTTTGATTATTTTAAGTTCGATTTCTTTTTTGACAGTTTCCATGCCTCCGATGTCGGAAAAGTTGATGGATGGTTTTTGAAGAAATCGGGGATCGATTTCTTCTTCTGTTTCGATTGGGTTTGAACTTCCTTTTACCTTTAATGCAGAGTCGAGCTCTTCGTCGGAAATGTTGGGGTTGATTTCTTGAGCCATTTGGTAAATGTTGATTGCTTTGGCAAACGCATTTTCCTTGATTAATCCTTTTGCATATAGTAGAAACACATCGGTATCTCGATTTCCTGAATCGATCATTTCTTCAAGTATGACGTTGCAGGCCGAATAATTACTTCTCTTGTAATAAATTGTGGCTATTCCCAACTGAGCTTTTGAGTTGTGTTCGTATTTCAATATTGTCGAAAACTCAATTTCTGCGTCCTCTAATCGGTTCATTGTTAGTAACGTTTCGGCTAGTAGTAAGCGGAGTGGCGTGTTGCCTGGAGAATGGTTCAAAGCTTCTCTTAGGCTTTGCAGTGTGGTTTCATTCATTGTTCGTTTGTTTTTGCTTTGTGTTTTTCGATTATTTTAAAACTATTCAAACTTAGCAAATTTTTAGATTTTGCATTTTGGGGCTGTGTTTTATTTTGATTCTTTGTGAACTAGTGAATGTTTTCTTCTGCTTAATCATCAGATTTCCAAGATGATTTGGGGTGGTGCCAAAACAAAAAAGGGTTGCCCCGTGAGGAACAACCCGTATGTGGTGTGAATTTATTCAAAAGAAAAAAAGGCCGGACTACCAAAAAATAAATCTACCCATTAAACGTTGTATACGAAAAGCAATTGTTATTACAAGCAATCGGTAGCCCGAACCTTTTTCGTGTTTAAAAAAAACCTAATTCAGAGAACCTGAAATTAGGCCAAATCTAGCATCTCCCCTTTTAAAAAATCCCCAAAAAAAATTCAACTAATATTTAAACCTTTAAAAATCCCAAATTTAAGGAATAAAACCTAAACCGCAATATTTTCAGGGAAAAAATAACTTCCCATTTTTACCTGATCGATTGCTTTTGGCAACTGATCGTAAATGCGGCTTTTGAAGACGCAGGCTTTAAATCCAGCTCCAACCAGTTCAGACAGATATGCTTTGTCTTCGTAGTTGGTAACAGCTATTACCAAAGCGTGATTGTTCAACTCGATGAGTCTTCGGGTTGCGTCTATGCCATTCATTTTTGGCATTTCAACATCCATCAGAATAATGTCGGCTTGTAGTATTTCGCTGTTTTCAATGAACGCTTGTCCGTCGGGCGCATAGTCTACAACCTTGTGGTTCATCACGTTCTCGAGAAAAAACCCGATACCGTTTCTGAATGTCTGATTGTCGTCTACGATTATAAACCTTAAGGACTCCATTAACTTTTTAGCAAATATACAATGAAACTTTGGTGCAGTGTTAGGGTGAAAGTCCTTATTTTGTATGGGGTAAATCCCTTATTATAGATTTACCAATTCTTCTTTGATAGCGATCATGACCAAATGGGCCGTGTTTTTGGCCTGAGTTTTAGCTAGTAACGAGGTGCGATGGTTGTCTACCGTTTTTGGGCTAATGAATAGCTCTTCGGCAATTTCTTTGTTCGAGAAACCTTTGCAGATGTATTTCAAGATATCAAGTTCGCGCTCGGTAAGCGACATGCTGTTTTGCTTCGAATCGCTTTTTTTGCCCGAAATGTGCAGCACAAATTTGCGCAGCAGTTCTTGCGAAAAGTAGTGATCGCCGCTTAATACCGTGTGGATGGCTTGCTCCAATTCGGCCTTGCTCGAGTTTTTGGTGAGGAAGCCTTTGACTCCGGCTTCGATCATTTTA
>JAFGGY010000170.1 GCA_016930365.1 Prolixibacteraceae bacterium
CATTCATTAATAAAATATAAAACCGACTCGATACTTGGCATTGCTTACAACAGGCTGTTCATTCTCGACAAAAAGAAAATGTCCGTTCATTTTCCACATACAAATAATTCATCTAAACCGCCTATGTTCAGGCATAGCAATCACAAATACAATTCCTTACTAAAAGATGGCAGAGGTTTTATATGGTTTGGCACCTACGATGGCTTACATGTATGGGAGACTGAGAGCGGAACACTAAAATCATTTTACAGAAGTAATGGACTGGTTAACAATTCAATAAAATCAATTTACGAAGATCATTCGGGGCGTATATGGGTCAGCACATCCAACGGGATATCAAAAATATCCGTCAAAAAAGAAGCAGATACCTTCTCTTACAATTTTGAAAATTATAACCATTTTGATGGAGTACTCAACAATGAATTCATCCCCGGATCGGTATTTTTAACAAGCGACAGGCATCTTTTATGGGGTGGCATTGATGGCATGAATGAGCTAAACATCAACGATAATCAGTCCAACGAAGAACAACTTTTTACTCCCCTGATCTCAAGATTTTTCATTTCAGGTAACGAAATTACACAGGGGAAAAAGTACAATAACAAAGTGATTCTTGAAAATTCAATAAGCAAAACCCGCCATATTAATCTACAACACGAACAAAATTTCATCAGCTTTGAGTTTTCAGCCTTAAACTACACCAATCCGGCCCGAACGCATTACCGCTACAGGCTAAGTGGCATCGATAAAGAATGGAACAAAATTTCGCCACATACCAGTAACGGAAAAGCTGTTTATACCAACCTTGCACCCGGCGATTACCAGTTTACGGTTTATGCCACCAATAACAGCGAAAAATGGGATGCTCCTCCGGCACAGCTGAGCATCACCATTCACCCGCCATTTTGGCGAACAACCTTGGCATACATCCTATACATCGTAATTTTTATGGCTTCAACGCTATTCGTTTCAGTTATTATTATTAAACAGAAAAGCGAAAAGATTAAACGCCTTCAGAAGGAGGAACTTGACTTAATGAAACTATCCTTTTACACCAACGTGAGTCATGACCTAAAAACACCGCTCAGTTTAATTATAACGCCACTTAGCACGATCGCAAAAAAAATCGATAATACAGACCTCAAAAAACAAGTAAACCAGGTAAGGCAAAATGCCAATGACTTGCTAAACCAAATAAACCAGTTGATTGATTTTAGAAAGCTCGAGATCAAAGGAGAAACGCTTCAGCTTAGTTTCTGCAACATTCCTGCTTTTCTCGAAAATATCTTTGTTCCATTTAACGAATTAACCACCGATAAAAACATCAGCTTTATATGGAATATCGACATCGAACCATCTAATTTTTACATCGACAAGGATAAGCTTAAAAGAATCGTTATGAACCTGCTTTCGAATGCTTTTAAATACACCCGACAAGATGGAACAATTACAGTAATAGCAGGAAACAGCCACCTGAACAAAGGCAATATTCCTGCAATTGAAATTGCAATTGAAGACAATGGTTATGGCATCCCTGAAAATGAACAAGCAAAAATATTCAGTCGCTTTTACCAGGTAAAAAACAGTAAAATGCCAAACACCGGAAGTGGTATTGGCTTACACATGGTACATGAATACACCAAACTGCATAAGGGCGAAATAGAATTAAACAGCAAAATCGACCAGGGAAGCTGCTTTAAAGTACGAATACCAATCAACCTCGAACCCGACACCGAAACGCTGATTCAAAACGATGTTTCAGTCCAAAAATCACCATTAAAAATACTTTTGGTTGAAGATAATTCAGAATTTAGAAATTTTCTATCCAAAGAACTTTCCGGAACCTATCAGATAATTGAAGCTGCCGATGGCAACGAAGGCTATACAAAAGCTCTTGAACATTTGCCCGACCTGATTTTAACCGATTTGATGATGCCTGTTATGAATGGCATTGAGTTATGCCATCAACTTAAATCAACCATACAGGTTTCACACATCCCTGTAATTGTTCTAACAGCTAAAACTTCAGATGAAGCACAACTTGACAGCTTTGAAGCAAAAGCCGATGCCTTTGTATCGAAACCATTTAATATGGAAATATTGCAATTGCAAATTCAAAATATGATCGATAAGCATGAACTAAGAAAAAAACTATTCAAAAATGCCATCGTCGTTAATCCGCAATCGTTAACATCCAGCAGCATTGACGAAAAATTAATCAAGAAGGCACTCGATTTCATTTCAATCAACATGGAAAATGCATCCTATTCGGTAGAACAACTTAGCAGCGATATGTGCATGGATCGTACCGGCTTATACCGAAAGATAATGGCACTCACAGGACAAAACCCAACTGCTTTTATTCGTTCGATAAGGCTAAAACGTGCGGCGCAATTGCTCGAACAAGGTCTCCCGGTAGCAGAAGTAGCCGAAAAAGTAGGTTTTAATACCCTCAGCTATTTCAGCAAGTGTTTCCAAAATGAATTTGGGAAAAAGCCTTCTGATTACAGATAAGCTGTTCTCTCTCCAAGCCTTGGCAGGATATGACATACATTTGGCAAAATATGATAGCCCACTCCCGGGTGTTTCAAGCTAATTTTGAAGTCACTAAAATCACTAATTTGACATCTATGGAGTATCCGGTAAATAGCAAAACTATAAAGGAATCGAAACAAAGCAGAAATAAGCGCTTTCAGCCAATAAAAATTTCCACATCAGTCTTGCTCCTCCTTTCTTTGTTTACAAGTTATTCGTTTGCCAACAACAATATACGGGCAACTTACAATTTCAATTATGAATGGAAGGTTTTTGTTGGTGACGATGAAAATGCATCTGCCGCCTCATTCAACGATTCATCATGGAAACCGGTTTCGTTGCCCCACAGCTGGAACGAGGACGAAGCCTTTAAAAACGACATCAAAGACCTTTCGACCGGCATTGCCTGGTATCGCAAGACCTTTAAAGTTCCTGAAAAGCATCAAAACCAAAAAGTTTTTATCGAGTTCGAAGGTGTGCGTCATGCAGCCGAAGTGTATATCAACGGAAACTATGTAGGCATTCACGAAAACGGGATCATGGCTTTTGGCTTCGACA
>JAFGGY010000171.1 GCA_016930365.1 Prolixibacteraceae bacterium
GATAGGTATATTTATGACATATCAATTTCGAGTGATGAAAAAGTATTGTATGGAACATACTATGACTCAGAAGGTGAATCTAAACTTGTATCGTACAAATTGAATTAATGAATTGTATATAATATGGAGAACTATAACAATTATTTTTTAATTTTTAAAAAATAATAATGAGAAATTTTATATTAGTTTTAGTTGTAATACTATATAGTTGTAGCAATGCAACAAATAAACCAAATGAAAGAGAAGACGATGTAATTGTCATAAATATTGATAATACAGTGTTGAAAATATCCGTACCCATGTCATTGTATGTTGAGGGTGTTAAAGTTGTACCGCTTGAAGAAAATGAAAGTTGTATGTTGGGTGATATCAATAAAGTTTGTATGATTGATAACTCCTTGTTTATTACTGATGGTTCGTCTAATTCATTATATGAGTTCGATTTAAACGGCGGTTTTATACGAAAGATTGGACAGGTGGGAAATGGTCCCGGTGAATATCGTTCTGTTTCAGATTTCTCAATAAGTAGAAGCAATAAAACGATATATGTATTAGACAGGAGCAGACATGTAATATTAAAGTATTCGCAAACCGCAGAATTCATAAAAAGTATTCCGGTTGAAGAGAGTGTTTACGCAATTTCGGTTATCGACGATAAAATTTATTTAAAACATTCAGCATTCATGCAAAGTAGTCAGTATTTACTTACAGCAATAGATGAAAGTGGCCACACTCATATAACAATGTTACCATATTCCAAATATTCCAAGGGATATTCAGGGTTTAAATTGCTTGCGAGACGACAGTTCATAAATACAGAAAATGATACAAAATGTTTAACCCCGTATGGAGAGACAATTTATACAATAAACAAAAATAAAGCGGTGCCATTTTTAACGGTAGCAACTCGCCATTCATTTAACAATGCAGATGTTGATATGCTTGAGAAGTTTGAAACACAAGAAGCTTCCGGTGAACTAATACAGGAACAGAATAGGTTATTTTCTGATAAATATTGGGGCGTAGAATGGTACTTTGAAACCCAGGATATACTACTTGTTAATTCAAGGTATAAAAACTTGTCGAATAGTATTATATATGACAAAAACAATAAGAAATATGTATGTTTTAACCGACCAGATGATAATATTTCTAATCTCAGTTTTTCTCCTTCAATAATTGGTTCGAATAAGGATTATATCATATCATATGTACGTCAAAATGAAGAGATAAGTTTTATTCAAAATGTAAAGGATGGGCATATAAAACTATACGATTGTGAAAGAGATTGGATTTTGAGCCAAAGAAAAGGGCACAATCCAATTATTCTTCTATACAAAACAAAATCTTTACAGTATTAACATGGCATAACATAAACATAGACCCGCTGCCGCGTGTGGTTTAGCCGCAGACTAAGCCTTTCGTATAATTATTTTTTAAAACAATATCTTAAAATGAAAAAACAATTAATTATTATCTTATTATTTCTGTTTGCAGGTTCGAGTTGTACTAAAAATTCGGCAACAGAAGATGTTATTGTTATTAATCCAGACAATTCTCGTGATTATTATTTAGAGGATATTGCATCCTTTTATACTGTTGTGCCAATACAGGCAGAAGTGCCAATTGATGCAATTCAATATGCCCAATGCTATGGTGATGAGGTCTTCTTAATTAGTAGGAAAGGGCATAAAATTTACTATTTAAACAAAGGTGAACTTATTACCGTATTTGATAAAAAAGGGAAGGGGCCGGGTGAGTATATTACGATGGATACATTTGGTTATTCTCCTGAAAAACATGAAATAGCAATATTTTCTTTCAGCAATAAAGTATTATACCTTTATGACGTGCCTTCAATGAAATTCAAAAAGCATATACCATTAGATATGTCTGTTTATACAATGAAATATGATTCTGAAGGTTTGCTTTATGCGTTTGTTCTTTCTCATTCATCAAAAGAAAGTGAGGGATCAATAAAAACTATTAATACAGATGATGGTCGTATTTCACATGTAATGAATTCAGATTTTGTATCTATTAGTTTTACAGGAGACTGTTCGTTTTATAACAATAAATTGGTTTATGCCTGCCCTGGTTTTATAAACAGGTTGTTATTAATCGGTTCAAGTAAAATTGATACCATCGTAAATATTAGCTATGGTAAAAGAAATCTTCCGTCTAAGTATTACGAATGTAAATCAGGTGATTTAACGTATGCTTCATTTCCTCTATATTTTGAAGATAATAATTGTTGTGGATTTCCTAATAGTGCGATTATATCAGACAACGGTTATACCTTATGGTATGTATCAAAAATGCATGAGCAGATGAGGATACCCTCTGACTTACAAATGCTGCATAAATCAAAAGATGATTCATTAATACACGCTAAAAGCATAAAGGTAAAAGGATTAGATTTAAAAATACAACCAATAGGTTTTTCAAATGACTATTATATGACTTTGATAGATGGTGTTGAGGATGACATTTCTGACAATGGTGTTTTGCGGTCTGAACTTGGCGATCAAATAATTAAGGCAAGCGAACAACAGCCATTTGGAAATCCAGTTATGTTAATTTATAAGTTTTGATAGTTTTTTAAATATGTTGTTTAGAACGATGTACGACAAGCATAAGTCTTTAGCGTCTATTCTATAAGATGTAGGCATTGTCTGTTTTGATAAAAATGGAGCGCTAAACAATCGTGAAACAGTGTAAAAGAAATATGAATGAATGTTAAAATTGAGACTGCTGTAATCATCACATTTTTAGTTTTGTTGTCAGGTTGTAACAATATGGGGAAACGCAACAATAACTTGGGTGATATGCCTACTATAATCGTCCCCGATTTAGGTGTGCCTGATAGAGCTTATGTTGAAAATATTGATGGACTATTTGATTCTATTCGTTTTATTCCATTGGAAACAGATTCAAATTGTATGATTGGTGAAATCAACAAAATTGAATTTTACGACGATAAATTTTTTATTCTGGACTGGGATATAACAAAGACACTTTTTTGTTATGATAAAAATGGCAAATTTCTATATAAGATTAATAATGTAGGAAAAGGCCCTGGCGAGTATCTTAGTGTAACGGATTTTTCAATTAGTGAGCAGAAAAAAGAGTTGGTTTTGTTGGATTTTAGAAGTCAGAAGATTATAAGATATGATTTTGAAGGTGTATTTATTAATGAAGTTAATTATGTTGATAAACTTGGCGTAAGAGGCATCTCACACATTCATGTTGATAATGGATTGACTTATGTTGAATTAGATAACCCTAAGTCTTCTTTAAAGAATTTCGTTAAGATCTTTGAAGGAACAAATGAAGTAGGGGGATTTTTTAAAATAGATAAACATAATTGGAATATTCCTGCAGGGTTTAATTCTTCTTTCTCTCGCAATAAGAATTCGAGTTTTTTGTATATCTCAAAGACTTCAGATATAATTTATTCAATAAATAAATATGATTTTGCCCCCTTTTATTATGTCGATTTTCAGGGTACAAAAGTTAGCTATAAAACAATAAACCCAAGGTTAGACGATTATGAGAAGTCTAAAGAACTTTTAAAACAGGGCTCATACCGTTTAAACGGGAACGTATTTAAGGCAGATAGTATAGTTTATTTTTCGTTTTCTATTGGTTCTATGCCATTTGTTTATAATTGTTTTTTTAATGAAAAAAATAGCGATCTAATAATTAGTCATTTTGTTAACGATGAAAGTGATGTGAGATTTAATTTTATAGGTTATCCTTTTGGGGTTATGGGCGATGCATTTATAGGTTCTATTTCGGCATTAAATACAAAAATAAAATTTGAGAAGTTAATCGAAGAAAATAAAGAAAATGTTTTTGATGAAAAGACCCGGAAAATCTTGAGGTCAGTATCTGAGAATGATAATCCATTAATTGTTGTGTACAAATAAAAAAACATTTGAATTTTCTCTGGTAACACATCTGTTGTCTTGCGTGATGAATTTATCTTATAAAAAGTGTGAAATGAAAGATTTACTATATGTAATTGTATGTTTTTTTCTTTAATTATAGTGTCATGTATGAATACTGACAAAAAGAATTCTATTGAAATAATTGGTTATGATAATGAGCCTTCGTTGAATGGTAAAGGTTTGGATATAGAATCTTTCGATATCATTGAATTGGAACTGTCTGAAAATTGTTTATTATAATAAATAAATAGCACTAATCGGCAATAAATAAGCAACATAAAAGATGTAATCGTATGAAAAAATCATCAAGAATTATTTTAGCAATATATTTACCAATAGTATTATTGATAAGTTGTACGCAGTCAAAAACTCCCCCCACTGTTAATTTCCCTGAAGTTGATACACTTGTTGGTGAGAAATTAACAGCAATTAATCCTTATAGCTTAATTGAGATGGAAATATTTGATTCATTATTGATTTTTATCAGTAATGATGGTGATAATGTTTTTCAAATATACAATACTGTTACAGATAGTTTGATTCTGGAGACGGGGAACATAGGAAAAGGACCAGGTGAATTTATTGATCCACATTTGGCAATACATGGTAATATGAATAGAAATAATACACTTGAAATATTTGATGGTACACGGAGGCGATTAACAAGCATTGATATTCTTGGAACTCTAAGGTCTGGTATTATGGTTTATGACCAGAAAAGTTTAAATAAAAAACTTGGAGTGATTGATCGTTTGTATTATCAATCAGATTCTAATGTTTACTATAAAGGAGATGAAAAAGATCGGTTTACTATTTTTAATATACAAAATTCAAACAAAACAGTAATTTCATATTTAACTCCAAACATGAAATACAATATTGATGATTCTCGTGGACGTGCAGTTTTTCAATCCGAAGTGGAATTAAATATATCTCGCAATATAATTGTTACAGCTCCTAAGTATTTAGGCCAATTGGATTATTTCGATCTCAGCGGAAATTATCTTTATACTTCTGTGTTCAATAAGATTGATAATCTGAGAGATAAACTAAATGATTCTCATGAATTTGACTTTAAACTGCAAATTAATGATATTAAATCAGATGCAGATATTATTTATGCATTGAATGTAAATTGTTACAATCCTGAAGTTGAACAAGATGTCAAATCCGAGCTATTGTTGTTCGATTGGAATGGTAATCCGATAAAGAAATATATACTGGATAGGGCAATTGGTTGCTTTGCTGTCGATTTTAAGAATCAATATATGTATGGGTGGGCATTTTTTGAATACGAATATTCAATTTATAAATACAAACTATAGAAGTTTATGTTCTTATTTGTTCAAATTTGATACCAACGCCCCCTTGTTTGAGCACCCCTAATGGCGCGAGTTACTGTCATGAAAAACAAGAATAATTGTAAATATTTGTAACTAATTTTACGATTGCGAAGCCCATTAAATAATAACATTTATTTACGGCCGAAACAACACCCCAACTTTTATCAACCCACTACCGTGGCCGTTTTTAAAACGCTAACGCATTTTACCCGGGGCTTTTTGCTATTCGCTCAATCACCCCTGCCTGTCCCGAGAATCGGGAGGCTAATGATTTCGCCCTTTGGGGCTTTCAAAATTGATTATTGGATATTGGATATTTCCAAATCTAACCCGGTTTGGCAGCCCGTCTGCAAAAAACCACTCCACAACCATGGCCGGAATATTTAACAATAACCATTCGGCTAAAGCCCTTAAACAAAGGAGATGCAACTAATACACCATGGGCTAAAGCGCCGGGACAATTGAATCGCTTAGCACTTATTTCCGACCCTAAACAGACACCGTGTTTCTAAGCCGGTATGCACAAAAAAAGGCAAAACAACAAGAACACAATTCGCAACAAGGCAAAACCCACCACAAAACCCCATTCGGTTAAAGCCCTTAAACAAAGAGAGGCAACTAACATATCCCCACTTAAAAGTGGGACAAATTCAACCGTTCATAACCCAATACCCTATTTTCTCATTTCCCCATTTTTCCATCAAACCATTTCCCCCATCACCCCTCAGTCAAATTCCACCGGGGAGGGTCAAAAGTTGTCGGGAAGGTGTCAAAACCTGTCGGGGAGGGTCAAAGCCTACGGTAAATTCACAGAAATTTGCCAGAGACGGATCATTTTCTGCCGTGGGCAAAAAAAACGCGGCGGGAGCACTCATTTATCGTCGTGGAGACCCAAAATTTCACAGGGATGGGTCATTTATCGTCGTGGAGCTAAAAAAATCGCAGCGGGGAGGGTCAAAACCTGTAGTGAAAGGGTAAAATCACAGCGGGAAGGGGTCAAATTCCACCGGGAAGGGTCAAAACTCACCCTGAACCAGTAAAATTAGGCGTTTCATAATTTCACACTTTTCAGCAACATAACGCTCAAGCTTCGTCTCATTTTTCCCGCCTGTGCGTAATACAAAAGTTCGTTGCTATTTTTTAATTCGCTGACAATTCGTTGCTTGTATTTTGCAAACTCCATTATCTAAATAGCTAACAATTAATTTATTGCAAACAAAAGTCTCACCGTCTCATCATCTCACCCTCTCGCATCTCACCCTCTCATCATCTCACCCTCTCACATCTCACCGTCTCCAATCTCACCCTCTCACATTTCTAAAGTCATTGAAGTGATTTGTGCTTGCTACTTCGACATTTTACTCACCTTATCGTTAGCCATTATCAGCACTTTCTCAACCAGTTTCGGAAAAAGCTTATTGGCAAAGGCATTGAGTTTACCTAGCGAAGTAAGTACATTTTTGAAACGGCCTTTTTCTACATTACGGATAATAGCCCGGGCTACCTCATCGGTGGTCTGGGCATTTTTGTTGCTGCGTTCTTCAATAGGAATAAGGCTTCCGTCGGCAGCCATGGTGCGCTTTACCGGGTCGTTTTGGGTAAAGCCCACGTAGGTAATGCCTATTTTTATACCGGTTTTACTGAGTTCTATTCGCATCGATTCGGCCAATGCTGTAAGTGCCATTTTAGCCGAGCAGTATGCCGAAATGCCTTGTAAACCCCTGATGCCAGCCACACTCGATATGTACATAATTCGCCCCCGGCTTTCTTTGAGGTGGGGGAGAGCGGCCTTGGTTATATTTACTGCGCCATGAAAATTTACATCCATTACCTGTTTGAATACCTCGGGACTTAGCTCTTCAAAATTTCCGCGCATCGAAATGCCGGCATTGCTGATGAGCACATCCAAACGCCCGTAATGGTCAATAATTTTCTGAACCATAGTGTGGCAATCATCCGGCCGGGTAACATCGGCAGCAATAGCCAGTACGTTTCCACCTTTTTCTTCAATTTCGGCACGTACGGTTTCGAGGCGGTCGGCTTTGCGGCCGTTTATAACCACTTTAGCCCCTTTGTTAGCCAGTTCAATGGCTGTTGCCTTGCCTATTCCAAGGTTCGAGCCGGTTACCAGTACCACTTTGTTGCTTACAGAATAGCGCATTGTATAGTGTTTTTATTGGATGGTCATTTCGGGGTTATGCTTCAGTGCCGTAAACGAGTTTGAAAGCGCCATAGCCACGTGCACAAAAAAGGCAATCCAGATGGTTCCGGTTAAGGCAGTAAGCCAGCATAAGGCCAGGCCAAGCACGGCAGCTCCAATGGTTTCTTCTAAACCTTTAGGTATGTGTGTGGCCGAGTAAAGGGCAATATTTACAGCAGTGGCCGGCCAAAAGCCCATCGACAATACCAAAGGCACAAATAATATTCCACGGAATAAAAACTCGTATCCAAAGAGGTAGAATGTCCAGCCCAGGGCATTGTGCAACATTAATTTTTTTGTCCATACTTTTGACCGGATTTGAGGGTAATTTACCAAGTTTTTTGGTTTCTTGGCACTCATCATCGATACCGGGACAATTACTACGCCTATGCCAACAATCCACAGCAACGAGGTAAGCCAGGTTTGCGAATTGAATGTCAATCCATAATCGGCTAGCGAAAGATGGGGCAGGAATATCAAAGCCAGGATGGTGGGGAAGACCCCCATTAAAACAAAACCGGCATACTTGGTAAAAAGAATATGGCGGGCAGCGGCTTTATCGAATTCGTATTTCGTATAAAAATAGTTCTTAATTTTTTCCGATTTAAAAATAAACCAGTACACTGTGAAGAAAGCTATGGATATTAAAATGGTGAAGAAGGTCTGGAAATCGCCTTCGTGCCAGCTAAGGTCGGGGTTTAAGGTTTGTAACATGGTATTATAGTTTATTGTTTTCTTTAAACCAGTTGAATGCTTCGGTAATGGCGTCGGCAACGGGGGTTTGTGGTAATTGAAGCTCTTTCACGGCCTTGTCCGGCGAAAAATAGTGCCCATCGCACGAGATGCGTGCCATGGGGTACGAAACCGCCGGTGCTTTGCCGGTAATGCTGGCTATGCCCGATGAGAGTGCGCCAAAGGCCAGTACCGCAAATTTAGGCATGCGGGTTTTGGGTGTTTTAGCCGCAATTTGCCGGGCAATTAGTTCAAAAGCTTCTTTATACGAAAGGTTTTCATTCCCCAGGATGTAGCTCTCGCCGATGCGTCCCATGGTGAGGGCATTGCAAATACCAACTGCTACATCTTTTACATACACGTAATTTTTGCCGCCGGGCGAATACCCGGGTGCTTTGCCCTTGTAAACGGCCACAATCATTGCACCCGAACTGGGTCCCGAATCGTGTGGCCCGAACATGAAGGTGGGGTTAACAATTACAGCCGGCAAACCTTGTTTTACTGCATCCAAAACGAGCAGGTGAGCCTGGTATTTTGAGTCCATGTAGCCCAGCCCGTATTTGGCCGATGAATATGGGTTTTCTTCAGTTCCGGGGTTTTCTTTGGTTCCGGGGCCAAAGCTATTGGCTGTGCCCACGTAAACCATTCGTTTAATATTGTTTTCGGTAACGGCTTTAATCACATTTTTTGTGCCTTCGATATTAACGGCTGCATGGCTTTTGCAGCGCGAAGGCCATGTTTTGGTGTTGGCCGCGGTGTGGATAACAGCATCAATATCGCTGGCTGCTTTAATAACATCATCGGCATTGAGCAGGTTACCTTTGAAGCGTTCAATGTCAAGCCCGTCGAGTGTAGTCGATTTGCTCTCAGGGTAAATGAAAGCTTTTACGTTATGATTGCGCTTAAGCAGCTCGCGTACTACGTTGCTGCCAAGAAATCCGTCGGCACCGGTTACTAATATATTCATTTGTAAATTTTAAAATTGAAGGCCTAAAACTAAAAAAAATATTTTCGTTTGAACCTTTGAATTTCTTTTTTTTGACAAATATGACGGGTAATTGATGCCTTTTGAATGGAGCTTTCGTAAAGCAAAAAAGGACACCGATTTCTCAGTGTCCTTTCTATCTGTAAGCTTGGTTAAAGCTCTATTTGCGGATAAATGGCTTGCTGTTTGCCGTGTTATCGGTTTTCAAAATTACATGATTTACACCACTACCAATACCCGGATTGTTTATTCGGTACTCGTGTAATCCGGGTCTGTCAACATAAAGGCTTTCGGTTTTCAGAACCTGCCCGGTATTGTTTACCACTTGTAAACTTACATTGCCGGCCATTGCGGTTGAGAAAGTTACCGTAAATTCGCCCCGGTTCGGATTGGGATACACACGCAGCACCTGGCTTTTGAGGCTTGCCCCAATTTCGGGGGTAATTACCGAAGTGCTTGTTGTGTCGGGTGCTGTTACATCAATACTGCCTGTGTAAATGATGTCTCCTTCTTCGTTAAACAAGGTACAGGCCAGTTTCGGCATTTTACCTTCGAATACCAGGTTGAATTTCGGTAAGGTTGCATATTGTTCACCTTTAGACGGAACATACGGACAACTGAGTTCGAAAAATACGTTGTGGTCTCCGATTGACATAGCACCCGGATAAAGTTCTGTTCCGTCACTAATTCCGTCATCGTCGCAATCCATATCACCACCACCCGAGGCGGCAAAGATTTTCGATTCATCGTTTGCTTCATCTTCGTCAAAGTAACCAAATGCCACATATTTCACCCGCTCGTCTGTCGGGTCGTTAATGTATGGGCTTACACTCACAGCCAATAGTTTACGGCCAATATGTATATCGCCGGCCTCAATATCAACATCAATTACCGTTCGTTTGTTCCACTTCACTTCGAAACAGCAAACCGTACCATCGCATTTTGTGATGCAAACCTCAATTGTACCCTTGTAGCCTTTGGCTTTTAATGTAAAGTCGATGTTGTTATAGGCTTCGGGCATCAGGTTGCCGCTTGCAGGTATGTTGGAGTTCGTCCAGCTTTGTCCTGATAAATTGCCGTCAATCCAAAGATTTCCGGTAGAGAATGAGCCACCAGGCGTTGGGTTGATTTCTACAGAACAAATGGGCGATGACGGGTCGGGGTTTGTTATGCTGAAATAGCCTATGTAGGTGTTTTTCTCGGGCCATGCCGGTTTTAGTTTGAAATCGAGTTCCGGACAACATGACGATGGCTCAGGCTCTTCGACTTCGCATCTGATTTCGATTTCCTTAGTGCATGTTTCGCCATTGGCAAAAACAATATCTGCTGTTACGGTTACTACACCGCTTGTGATAGCAGCAAAACAAAGTTGCATGTCGAGAGCACAATTGCCTGGTTCAAACGTGTAGTTGTTTGCTCCTATAGCATCATCGGGCATAGTGCCACAATTCCATGCAGCTGTGCCAATGGTTCCGTTTTCAACCTGAATATCAACGCTATATACTTCGCATTCTGTTACCAGATTTACACAACATTTGTCGTCCGATAGTAGCTCAAATGTGGTATTCTCGCAACACGTTGGCTCTGCTGCTTTACAGTCCATTTCAACTCGCTTGTCGCAGGTTTCGCCATTAGCAAAGTACGATGTATAAGTTACATACACCACACCGCTCGAATCGGGTGTTATGCAGGTAATTAAATCGGCAGGAGCTGTGTTCGTGTCGAAGGTAAAGCTGCTCAGTCCGGCAAATCCCGATGCAGACGTAGCACCGTTTAAGGTTGCCGATGCAAAAGTTCCGTTGCTGATGTGTACCACTACCGAATCGGTTTCGCATTTCGAAACAAACTGTGCGCAGCATTCATCGCCCAAATCGGGGTCGTTAAATATATCGACAGTTACATTTTCGCAACATTCATCGCCAGCGGCCAAATCGGTATCGCTTGTGATACAAACCGGCGGTGCAGCAATTGGAGTAAGTGTTACAGCCTGCGGAGACCCATTCAGTAAAAAGTTTGCCGAGGCACGAGCTGCAAAATCGTTACACGATGTTAAGCTGTCGCCAACGGTATTGGCAATCGAAACATCAAAATCTTCGTTTAAGGACTGTGCCGGAGTTAAGCTGAATGTACTGTAATTCATTCGTACGTTTTTATCGGGTGTTGCGTTCCAGCTTGTCGTATTACATCCCGGAAGGTTTACCCCAAAGTTTGGCAAACAAATATTGGCGTCAGCCGAAAAATCTATATTTGCCGAAGGGATAGTACCCGAAGGTTGCAAACTTGTAGAGTGGTTTCCTACATAATCAACACCAAACTGGCTTCCGCGTGCAGTATTGCGGTCGAGTATCAGCCAGTCGTCTGCAGTATCGTTAAAAGCCAAAAGGTCAACCATTTCGATATCCGACAAAGGAACATTCGATGTATTGGTGTATGTTAATCGGTAACGGGCATTGCTGCCGGGTGCTACTGTTGCACTGCCGGCAAAGTTGCTGCCGTTGTCGGAACTTACCTGTTTGCTGATTTCTTGTCCGAGCGATGCAACCACCAGTGCATACACGTTGTTCGAAGTGCCGGTTTGCGGCAGATTGCCACCCGAAATTTCAAAATTGTTGGGTGTTACACCAGGCATGGCATACTCGTCAACCACCACATCAAATTCGATAAAATAGTATGGAAGTCCCCACGTGCCGTAATAGCTGCAAAAACCTACGTAAAACAACTGACAGTCGGCTGCAATATCGGGCAAGCTCCAACTCAGGTTATTGCCACTGTGCAAAGGGCTAACTCCTTGCCATGCAGTTGCGTTTGCCGGTATCTGTCCATTGTTTGTGCAAGGCACATTGTAAGTGGTTGCCATGTAATATGTTTCGTTGCCCAGGTAGCTAAAATTGCTGTGCAGCACATCTTGTATGTTTGCTCCACTAAGGGTTTCGCTTCCGATATTCTGTACCCTGAGTCTGAAACGCAGTGTGTCGCCGGGTTCGTAGTCGGTTTGTACATCACAAATATCTTTATTCAAACAAGGACGGGGCTCGCCTTCCTCGGCAACAAAACTAACACAGGCGTCATTAAGCGTTAGGTTATTTTGCTGACCGTCGAATTGTGCGCAATTGGTAATTTGCTGACCAATAGGCACATTATTGTCGATGGTAAAGTAAACCCGCATAAAAATGCATTTACCGGCAGGTTGCTGGTTTGTCATTTCGAGGGTGATATCGTTAACGGGGAAGCCAATGTTTCCCGAGTTGAAAAATCCGTTGATGTTGCTTGATATAACATCGTTTCCATTATTGGCGGTAAGTGCAAAAGTAGTTGTGGCATCGGCATAATATACATTGATGCCGGTAACTGTTAAGCCCTGCGGAATAACATCGGTAATGGTATAAGGAGAAAAAGCCACGTTCCCGTTGTTGCACAGCACAATGTTGTAGTAACCCTGGCAGCCCGGTACGCGGTTGGTCAGCGAAATTTGCTTGTAGAAATTTGCATCGGCATTAACAACATAATCGTCAACTTCGATACAGGTTTCGTTGCTTTGGTAGTTTACCGGAGCACCACAAACCTCGGCATCTAAATCGGCCTGGTTATAGATGGTTGTTCCGTTCGGGAATGTTCCCGCCGGGTAATACACATCAATGTTACATGTGTAGTTGGTGTATGCAATGGTAGCATCAAGGTTGCCAATTGTCCATTCAATGGTATTGCCATTTTGCACAACAGTACCTGAGTTAGTGTTTGACGAAACCAATTGAGCTCCGGCCGGCAACATATCGCTTACAACGGCATTGGCAGCATTAAGCTGACCATTGGTATTGCCCCAAAACGGGCTTTTTTTCGATACATGCAATCGGTAACGAACCGTGTCGCCCTCGTGCATCAGGTATCCACAGCTTCCACCTTGTGGGTTCGAAACTACGCCCGAGAGTATCGATTTTGATATTTTCCAGGGATCTTCGGCCGTGGCTGTAGTCGATACAAAAGGAGTGTAATTTGGTTTATCACCAATGAGAATTGCGGCACGATTTCGAGCGCCGGTTCCGGGACAGGTAGTTCCAGCAGGAAAAGAGGTAACAATTGTAAACGAGCCCGAGCTGGCTGAGCCGGCCGGCAATCCGCTTAAATTATACGTAACACTGTTGCCTGAAATTTGTACCGTAGGATTTACCCCGTTTACAGCTTGTGGCGTGGGTACACTAATATTTCCGAGGGTTGAAGGCACATCGTCGATTATCGTGATGTTGCTTGCACCAGCCGGAGCCGAAAACATGATGGTGTAACTAAAATTTACACCGCTTGGGATGCTGGTATTGCTTACAATTTTCTTTAGCGAATACCCCTGTCCGTTCCATTCGGCCTCGTTGGGCGTTTGAGAATAACCCGGATTTGCAAAGAAAAGTAAGGATAGAAAGCCAAATAGTGCGAAAAGGGAAGAGAATGTTTTTGGAGATGTTTTAAATTTCTGAATTGAAGATCGACATCGACAAATTTGGTCTTCGATCTTCGTTGGTAAAAAGTTTTTCATAAGCAGGATTTTAGATAAATGATTATTTAACAGATAAAAACATCTTTTAATATTATTTGTTCACCAAAGAAGTTGATATGTGACAAAAAGCACCGAAAAAATCAAGAAAAACCGATATGGTTTGAACCTCAGAAAAGATGAAATGAATAAGAGATTGAAGCAATTGTGGGGATTTGTATGCAGTGAAAGGGTATTGTCATAAAAAAAAACGTTTTGCTGAATATTTTATCAGCAAAACGTTTTTTTAGTCAATAAAGATTTGAAAATCTTATAAAAGAATACTGTTTTTATCATTGTTGTCCGGTTCAAATTTCAGATTGCTTCGCAAAGCTCGCAATGACTTGGTTTTTATGGTATTTAGGTGTGGGAGGGGTTGGTTGGCGACGAAGCCGCCAACCAACCCCTCCCAC
>JAFGGY010000172.1 GCA_016930365.1 Prolixibacteraceae bacterium
ATCAGGAAGATATACTAATAATTAAACGTATTCTATTTTAGTAAAGTAGAACTAATCGTTTTTGAAATTCTCGTTAAAAAACGGAAGCCATTGTTGCCGGTCTTTTTTACTTGACCTTCGTTGGTATTTCGAGTAGTAAGTACGATACCGGTTGGCAAACCAGGGCATGTCTTTCATGCGTTCTTGTTTTCGCGAGTCGAAATTAAAAAAATATGTTAATCCAAACAAAACCTTTGCGGTGTTGGTGTTGGTGTGTGTATATTCATTTTTCACTTCGTTGGCATGCATCGTGTAGTTTAGGTTGTTGTTAAATGTGGGAATACCATCTAAATTGCCGGCGTTGAAATGTTGTGTACTTATTTCGATGGAAACAAAGAAACGATCGCTTAGCTGGTAGTTAAGCCCAAACGATGGGGTAATGTAAAAAAGTATGGTCGAAGGATATTCGTTGTTGTTCTCAAGGTAGAGCGGACTTTCGAGCCCTGCAAAAATATACGAATCGCTGTTTTGATAGCTGAGCAATGATTGGTAGGTAAAAATTCCCATCCCCAGTCGGGTGTAAATATTAATTTTAAGATAGCCCAGTGCCCAGGTGCTAAAGTTGATAAAATTGTATTTGGTGTATAGTCCTACGCTAATTATATCGGTTTTGTAGCTTATCGGAAATGGTCTAAAAGGATGGTTTTGGCTGTTGTATCGTGGGTGTTGGTTCAAAAAGCAAATGCCCGACGGGTTGTTGTTCGAACCTCGTAAACGCGAATACCCGGTTTCGAAACCCAGGTCAACCCGTTCCCAAACCATTTTACCCAGCTGAAAGTTCAGGTTGAATCCCGGATGATGGTTCATGCTATTGCCGGTGTACGAAAAGTCATTGCTGGTTTCGGTTAATATGGCTACCGTGCCCGTTTGAAGGGTCATGTTCCAGTTCGTTTCAATGTTATTTTCGTCAACAATCCAACCCTGCCCCCTGCTGCTGAAGTATCCCAGGATAAAAAGTGTTATGAATACCATGTATTTCAATGCGCTTTTCTCAATAATGTTGTATCGTATTCAGGTTGATATATGTTTACAAATTATGAAAATTAAACGAAGCAAATGCAAACAATCAACGTGTAATGTGAAAATATTTTGTAAAGCGGTTATCGTCTATGGGATTTTATGCTGGCTGCGTCAACGATTTTGTAAAGTTTATCGGCTCTTCGCACTTTTTGGCCTACCGGAATTGAACACCGTACGCCCTTTGGCGCTTCATTAACCGGATTTAGCTCTACACGCATTTCGGAAATGATGCCTTCGATTACCCCGGTGGTTGGGCCGGTTATCAATATCTCGTCGCCTACATGCAAGGGGAGGGTTTCAATTTTAAACTCGGCGACTTTAATATTGCCAAAGTAGTTCATGGCTTTCCCGATGTAAATTTTACGTTTGCTTGCCTTCGAGCCATAGTTGCTGCTCCATTCGCCCAAACGTTGACCAAGGTAGTACCCATCCCAGAATCCGCGGTTGAAAACGGTTGCAAGCCGTTCGTCCCAGTGGGCTATTTTCTCTTCGGTAAAATCGTTGTCGAAATAAGCTTCAACGGCTTCGCGATAGCATTCAACCACTGTTTTTACGTATTCAGGAGAACGGGCACGGCCTTCAATTTTAAGAACCGTAACGCCTGTGTCGAGCATCTTATTTAGAAAGTGAATGGTTTTGAGGTCTTTGGGCGACATGATGTATTCGTTGTCGATTTCGAGCTCGGCACCGGTTTCTTTGTCGGTAACGGTGTATGCTCGTCGGCAAACCTGCATGCAAGCACCCCGGTTGGCCGACGAGTTCATTTCGTGTAAGCTGAGGTAACATTTACCCGATGTAGCCATGCACAATGCGCCATGTACAAACATCTCAATGCGTATCAGCTCGCCTTTTGGGCCTGTGATTTTTTCTTCACGAATTTGGCGGTTGATTTCCCAAACCCTGCCCAGGTTCATTTCGCGGGCTAACACGACCACATCGGCAAATTGAGCGTAAAATTTTATAGCTTCAATGTTGGTAATGTTGAGTTGTGTTGAAATATGAACCTCGACTTCGTGTTTGCGTGCCAGCATAATGGCGGCCATGTCAGAAGCTATAATCGCACTAATGCCTGCTTCTTTGGAGGCCTTTAATATGTTTTCAAGCTTTGGTAGTTCGTTGTCGAAAATTACGGTGTTAACGGTCAGGTACGATTTTACGTTGTTTGCACTGGCAATTGAAACGATTTTGGCTAAATCGTCGAGTGTGAAGTTATTCGACGAGCGTGCCCGCATATTTAATTGTTCAACCCCAACGTAAACCGAGCCCGCCCCGGCTTGTATGGCTGCTCTTAACGACTCGTACGAACCTACCGGCGCCATTATTTCAACATCTTCTCTCCCCATTTTCCAATGATATTTTTTTGCAAAAATAGACAAATTTGTCTTTAAAACGAATATGAAGTGTCTGGAGGGTGGGGCACGTAAGTTTTTTATAGCTTTTCATCGTTTTGGGGGGTTGTTCGTGAGCTATATTTATGGAATAATGGAATGGTTGAGGTATTTTGTGCTGGCCAGGTTTATAAGGCTGTCGGTTTGAGGGTTTCGGGCGAGACTCTCGTTCATTAGAGAAAATGCATAAGTACGGGTAATTTCAAGTAATTCATCGCTAACATAATCGGCACTGTATTCGCCTAAGAATTTTGTTGCGGCAAAATCAAGTATTTCAAAAGCTTCGGGTTGACGGGCTATGGCTTCGAATAGAATCCCAAAAGAACTTCCCCTGGCTTGTCCACGCTCATATACTGCTTTGTCCGAAATGGGCAACAGTTCGGTGTAATCGGTATAAAGCATTTCGGTTGTGAGAATTAGTTGATCTGCGATTTCGGGCTGGCGACCCATTGATTCGAAGAGACTTCCGATTTGACTCATCTTTAAAGCCTTGATGTCGTAGTTGTTGGATTGATTGTTGGCAATAAGTTCCGAAATGGAATCAAGCATCGCTTCATGTTGGCTAATAATAAGGCTTAGGCTGTCTTGTAAATTTGTTACTTCGTTGTTTAAATCGCTTATTTCATCATCAACACATGAAAATAGAGTTAGCGAGAACAGAAAAATAGAGATAAAAATTGTCTTCATAGTTTAAAATTTGTTGGTTTGAGTCCAAAGTTATCGAATTATGTGAAATTTGCATGGGTTTATACTATGTTAAACGTTTTTGTTTCTTTGCGATAGTTCGTTAATGAATTTTAAGTTATCGACAATGATTTGTTTGTGTTCCGATAGCTTGATTGCGTAAAATTAGATTTTAAGCAACTAAAAGAAAGTCTTTCCCTTCAACTTTACCTTTTGAATGAAGAAAAGCTCTGATTTTTTCGCGGGCTCCATGATTCCCTACATACGATAAAATAAACGTTGGCGCATTCCAGTTAAAGTTGTTGTAATGAACACAGCAGGAATCTTGCAGTTCGCGTGTTTTCAGGTCGATATAACCTTCAATAAAAACACCTTTATCCATGAGGTGCGAAACCCGCATTCGGCTTTTGCGCCCGGCGCCCCAAACCCACAAGTACGGATGATTGTTGTTGAGTAGCCATTTCGATAAATGTTCGGCTTTGGTTCGGTAAAAAGCATCGGTACTGTATCGCGGGTCGGTACGGGTTAGCCGCGAGTCGGAGTCGTGCCAGTTAAAAAGTACCTGCGGAATTTTATCAATTATAACCCCGTTGCCTAACCAGCGAAGCCACATTTCGTAATCTTCGGGAAAATCGCCGTGAACGTAACCACCATGCTTTTTGAGCAGTTGGCGTCGAAACATAACGCTCGGGTTTATAAGGGGCATTTCGATAAAGCGGTTCTGTTTTATTGCTTGTGGGGTGTCGAGGCTGTTTACCCATTCGACGTACTTTTTAATGCCGCCCGATTTCATAGTAGGGTCTATATGTTTTACCAGGCACGATACGACACCGGTTTGAGGCGAACGATCGAGAAACCTGGCCTGCTTTTCAAGTCTTTTGGGTAACGAAAAATCGTCGGCATCCATTCGGGCTATATATTCGCCAGAGGCAGCATTGTTCCCGGTATTGGTTGCAAAAGTAACTCCCTGTTGGCGCTCGTGAAGTAATTGTATGCGGGCATCGCTTGTCGAAAGTTTTTGGGCAATTTGTAAACTTTGGTCGGTCGAGTTGTTATTGACTAAAATGAGTTCGAAGTTTTGAAACGTCTGGCTCTGAATGCTTTCGACCGCGCGTTCGAGCGTTGCCTCTGCATTGTAAAAAGGAAGCACCACCGATACTTTTGGGTATGTGTGCGTTGCTTTACTCATCGTGTTAAATCTCTGAAAACATTTTCGATAGTACCCGATTGTTCGTACAATGAAATGATTGTCCGATTTTCTTTTACCGCCATTTGAAACAACAAAGGTCTGATGTCGGTATCGCTTGACGAGGTAATGATGCAGCTGTTTTCAGATTCCACTTCGACCGATGCAATGTATGGTAGCGATTCGAGGTGCTGAATGTCGATTGCTTCGAGGGTAGAAAACGCTACTCTTTGCCCCAGCCCCAACGCCATGTTTTTGATCTGTGTGGTTGAATTGTCGGCGATAATGTTCCCTTTATTAATAATGATAACCCGGTTGCAAATGGCTTCTACTTCCTGCATGATGTGAGTCGAGAGCATAACCGTTTTGTTTTTGCTTATTCCGGTAATCAATTTTCTTATTTCGTCGAGTTGGTTGGGGTCAAGCCCCGATGTGGGTTCGTCGAGAATTAGTACTTCGGGGTCGTGAATTAGTGCCTGTGCAAGCCCAACGCGCTGCCGATAACCTTTCGATAAAGCCCCTATTTTTTTGTGTGCTTCGGGCGAAAGTCCGGTTATGTCAATTACTTCGCCGGCCTTCGTGCGTTTATTTTTTAGCTTATAAAACCCGGCTACAACTTCAAGATATTCTTTTACATACATCTCGGGATAAAGTGGGTTGAGCTCGGGCAGGTAGCCAATTTTTGTTCTGAAAAGTGTAGCATTGGCGCTAACCGGTAAGCCACAAATGCTTGCCTTTCCGTTATCTGACGGCAAAAAGCCGGTAAGTATTTTCATTAAGGTTGACTTGCCTGCCCCGTTAGGGCCTAGGAATCCTACAATCTCACCCGATGCTACTTCAAAGTTAACATTGTTCAGTGCTTTCTGTGCCCCGTAATGCTTCGTTATATTTTGAACAGATATCGACATAATGCAAAAATAATAATTCAAATGAAATGGGCATTATTCAGACGATCACAAAAGGGTATGAATCGGAGATCAGCTAGCTAATAAACACATGCGAATTACACGGTTAAAGGTGATTATGGCTTTATTTAATTTGACATATTAATCAGAAATGCAGCTTCTTAGCTTAATTTTATTATAGTGAAAAGGGCGAGGTATTCGTATGTCTGGTTTTCGTTTGATTTAATACGGGTAGTATTTAGGTTTAAAGCTGTTTTGCTTCAATGGTGTATTTTGCCTTTTAGTTTACTGACAATAAGTTGCTTGTGTGTTAATGTTTTGTATGTTTAAATCGTTGTAATTTACCACAATGCAAACACGTCTATTGTTTCTTTTCAAAAATTAAATCATTTGTTGAGTTTACGTTTTCAATTTATTATGATACACAATTGTGCACATCTAAAGTCCCTAGATGGTTAATGAACCATTAAAAATGCATTTTTTCACAAAAAAAAATAAAGCTTGTCTTTTTTTCTTGCTGAAAATTAGTACTTTTGCCAACCGTTTTTAGAAGGATTCTGCCTTGTTGAGAAATTAAATGGCAGTTCAGTTCTGAGAATCAGAGAAATAATAATTTGATTTTATATAATTAATTTAATCGAAGTATAATGCCAACAATTCAACAGTTAGTTAGAAAAGGAAGACACGTGATTGAAGAAAAAAGTAAATCAAGAGCGTTAGATTCCTGCCCGCAACGCAGGGGAGTATGTGTGCGTGTTTACACAACCACTCCTAAGAAACCAAACTCAGCTATGCGTAAAGTAGCCAGGGTA
>JAFGGY010000020.1 GCA_016930365.1 Prolixibacteraceae bacterium
ACAATTATTTAGTATTAAAAGATGTTTTTCTCTTTTATTTTTCATATCTTTGAAGTGTTGTTTTACCCAAAAACCGAAAAGTTATGTCACAGAAACAATTTAGTACCGAATTACTGAGTCTGGAGAATAGTCTTAAATATTATGCCTTAAGTCTTACATCCGACATTGATAAAGCCAACGACCTGTTACAGGAAACGTTTTTAAAAGCACTCACCTATCAGGATAAATTTGCCGAGAACACCAATTTCAAGGCTTGGGTTTATACCATAATGAAGAACACCTTTATAAACGATTACCGTAAAGCCTCGAAGTCGAAAAACAGCTTAAGCGGATCGAATAGTGAATTTCATTTACAGGTTGCACGAAATAAAGCATATCCTGCACCCGATTCGTTTTACTCGACCAACGAAATTGAAAAAAGCATATCGGCACTGGAAGATGAATATCGAATACCATTCCAGATGTTTCTCGACGGGTACAAGTATAAAGAAATTGCTGTAAAACTTAATTTACCGTTAGGTACTGTGAAAAGCCGTATATTTTTCACACGTAAAAAACTTACTTCAACGTTGAAAGAGTTTGTATAATAAAACAATTTATATTTCGTTTTATAAGCCGGGCAAAAAACCCGGCTTTTTTGTTTTTATAAAAGGTGCAAGTGTTGTTTTTTACTATTTTTGTAAAAATTTCAAATTATATGAAACGAATTATTCTCATTACCATATACCTGACCATAACCCAGATGCTTTATTCACAATCGGTTGTGAATCTGGGAGTCAAATACGGGCAAAATAATTCGGTAATGATGACAAATTTTGAACAATTGCTTGAATATCCGTTTAACGAAGAACAATACGACAGTTACCATGTAGGTGCCTTTGCAAGACTCAATTTGAAACGCTTTTACCTACAACCCGAAATATATTTCAACAACAAAGGCGGAATTGTTGCACCAGTCGAAACGGAAAATGCAACGTTATCAGCAGCCCGGTTCAAATATCAAACGGTAGATATTCCTTTACTTGCTGGACTATACGCCATTAATCGTCCACATTTTAAATTAAGACTTAACGTAGGCCCGGTTTATTCGTACGTTACAGCCAATAATTTTTTAACCGATTTATCGGCTCTCGATAAAGAAAGTTTTTTGTCGCACTATATGGGCATGCAATTTGGAGCCGGTCTCGATATTTATTTTATCACCCTTGATGCCCGAATTGAGCAAAGTGCCAATATTATCAACAGCTCAAGCAATTACGAAGCCATCAACCGTGTTTTTCTTATTTCGGCGGGGATAAAGCTCTTCTAAATCCGATGCTTAGGCATTTTTGAACAATCAACTTTGTTAAGTTATTGTTGTATCATTTCTTTTTTCAAAAACATTATAGCTTCACACCATTGGATTGGCTTAAAATACTATACTTTTGCGCCACTTTTAAATACACATAACACATGTCAATAAAAAACATTGCAATTATTGCCCACGTCGATCATGGTAAAACTACCCTGGTAGATAAAATGCTGCTGGCCGGAAAACTTTTCAAAGATCACGAAAAACCCGGTGAGCTGATTATGGACAGCAACGACCTGGAACGCGAACGTGGCATTACCATTCTCTCGAAAAACGTATCGGTAATATACAAGGATACAAAAATAAACATCATAGATACTCCCGGACACGCCGATTTTGGTGGCGAAGTTGAGCGGGTTTTAAACATGGCCGATGGTGTTTTGTTGTTAGTTGATGCATTTGAAGGGCCTATGCCACAAACACGTTTTGTGCTTCAAAAAGCAGTAAAATTAGGCCTTAAACCAATTGTTGTAATTAACAAGGTTGATAAGCCAAACTGCCGACCTGAAGAAGTGCAGGAAATGGTTTTCGATTTGATGTTTAACCTGAATGCCACCGAAGACCAGCTCGATTTTCCTACAATTTACGGTTCGGCTAAAGAAGGCTGGATGTCGGACGACTGGAAAGAAAAAACAAACAATATCACTCCCCTGCTCGACTCGGTAATCAAATACATTCCCGAACCCCGAATCGAAAAAGGTTCAACCCAAATGCTGATTACTTCTATCGATTTTTCACCTTATCTTGGTCGAATTGCCGTGGGGCGCTTGCACCGTGGCACACTAAAAGAAGGCCAGCAGGTAAGCCTTTGCCATCGCGATGGCTCAATTGTGCGAACAAAAATTAAAGAGCTAAACGTATTTTCCGGGCTGGGGCGATCAAAGGTAAGCGAAGTTTCAGCCGGAGATATTTGTGCCCTGGTTGGCATCGAAAACTTCGAAATTGGCGATACAATTGCCGATATTGACAACCCCGAACCACTCCCCCCCATTGCCATAGACGAACCAACTATGAGCATGTTGTTTACCATTAACAACTCGCCATTTTACGGTAAAGATGGCAAATATGTAACCTCGCGCCACATTTACGACCGTTTGCTAAAAGAACTAGAAAAGAATTTGGCATTGCGGGTTGAAAATACCAACAGCGCCGACTCGTGGAATGTATTTGGCCGTGGAGTATTACACTTATCGGTATTAATAGAAACCATGCGTCGCGAAGGCTTCGAACTACAAGTTGGTCAGCCACAGGTAATTATAAAACACATCGATGGTGTTAAAAGCGAACCTATTGAAGAACTTACCATCGATGTTTTGGAAGATTATTCAGGAAAAGTAATTGAATTGGTTACCCGTCGAAAAGGCGAACTGCTTAGTATGGAGCGCAAAGGAGAACGAACAGTTCTTGAATTTACTATTCCGTCGCGCGGTATTATCGGGCTACGAAATAATGTACTTACAGCTACAGCCGGCGAAGCCATCATTGCACACCGCTTTATCGAGTTTCAACCCTATAAAGGCGAAATCGAAAAACGCAACAATGGTTCGCTGGTTTGCCTCGAAACAGGAACAGCCATAGCCTATGCTCTTGATAAGTTACAAGATAGAGGTAAGTTTTTTGTTAAGCCCGGCGACGATGTTTACGAAGGTCAGGTAATTGGAGAAAGTACGCGCGAAGACGATTTAACCATCAACATTACTAAAACCAAAAAACTAACCAACATGCGTGCATCGGGTTCCGACGACAAGTCGAAATTGGCACCACCTGTTGTTTTTAGCCTCGAAGAAGCACTTGAATACATTCAAAGCGACGAATACGTTGAGATTACACCAAAATCGATTCGTTTGAGAAAAATTTTCCTGAAAGAACACGAAAGAAAGAAACTGAATAAATAGAACAAAAAAAAAGAGACTAATAATTTTATTAGTCTCTTTTTTTTTCGTTTATACTTTCAAACTTAGGCAAGCATGCTGTCTCGCTCGGCCAGAAATTGCGATAGCCGTTCAATGGGCGAACGGGTTATGGCCACTCTGCCCGAACGGATAAACTGCATTACCTTAAACTCGTTAAGCTCGTCGAAAAATTCCTGTGTTTCGTCGTTGTGACCGGTTTTCTCAATAACGGTATATTCGTCGGTTATTTCGAGAATACGAGCGTTGTGTTTACGTACCAGTGTTTCGATTTTATTACCAGCTGTAAGCGCCTTGGTTGACACCTTGTAAAGGGCAATCTCCTGGTAAATCATCTCATCGTTGTTATGATAAAAGGCCTTAAGTACTTCGACCTGTTTCTCGATTTGTTTAACAATTTTTTCTGCCTGTTCAGCAGTTGAGTGAACAACAATAGTGAATTTACTGATTCCCTTAATTGCCGATTCCGAAACGGTAAGACTCTCAATATTTACTTTTCGCCGGGTAAAAATGATGGTTATCCGGTTCAGCATCCCGATATGATTTTCGGTGTATGCCGTTATGATATATTCTTCTTTCATCTTTTTGTAGATTTTAGATATGAGATAAATTTAGTTCGCAATCCAAATATCTCGGTATAACTTATTTTTTCGTTGGTGCTTCAAGCATGATTTCCGAAACGCTGGCACCAGTAGCCACCATAGGAAAAACATTATCTTCTTTTTCAACTTTAACCTCAAGCAAATATGGGCCGTCGGTGTCGATCATTTCGGCAATAGCGGCTTCTAATTCGGCACCTTTCTCAACACGCTTGGCCGGAATTCCGTATGCACCTGAAAGGTGAACAAAATCGGGTCCTTTGAGTTCAGTAAACGAATAGCGGCTTTCGAAAAAGAGTTCTTGCCACTGTCGAACCATTCCCAGAAAATTATTATTTAAAATCACAATTTTCACCGGAATTTTTTCCTGAGCAATGGTTCCAAGTTCCTGCATGGTCATTTGAAAACCACCATCGCCAATAAAGGTTACAACCGTACGGTCGGGACGGCCAAACTGAGCGCCAACAGCTGCTGGCAAACCAAAGCCCATAGTGCCAAGTCCACCTGATGTAACCACACTCTTTGTTTGGTTAAATTTAAAATAACGGGCTGCAATCATCTGATGCTGACCAACATCGGTAACACAAATGGCATTGCCTTCGGTTTTTTCTGAAACCATACGAACCACTTCGCCCATCGAAATTTTTCCGTTGTTCCGATAAATATCACGTTCGATAACCTTTTTATACTCAATATCGTAACACGCTTTAAACTTTGCTACCCATTCGGGATGTTCGTTTTTAGCGATAAGTGGGTTAAGTTTACGGAGTACTTTTTTAGCATCGCCTACTACCGGGAATTTGGTGTTAACAATTTTGCCTATTTCGGCTGGATCCACTTCAATATGAATTATTTCGGCCTGTTTGGCATATTTCGATAAATTACCAGTAACCCTATCATCGAAACGCATACCAATGGCAATAATTATATCGCACTCGTTGGTTAGCAAATTAGGACCATAGTTTCCGTGCATTCCTAACATACCAACGTTGAGTGGATGATTGGAGGGCAGCGCTGAATTACCTAACAATGTCCAGGCGGCTGGAATGCCGGCTTTCTCAACCAGTTCTTTTAATTCATTTTCGGCCTGCGAAAGTACAACACCCTGCCCAAAAAACAAGAATGGTTTTTTAGCATTGTTAATCGCATTTGCAGCAGCCTCAACCTGCGAATTATCGATTGGACGATATGGAACGTAACTACGGATATTGTTACATTTATGGTATTCAAAATCGATTTCGGCAAACTGGGCATCTTTTGCAAAATCGATAAGTACCGGTCCGGGACGCCCACTATGGGCAATATAGAAAGCTTTGGCCATTACTTCGGGGATTTCGTCAGCAGAAGTAATCTGGAAATTCCATTTGGTAACGGGCATACTCATACCTACAATATCCGATTCCTGGAAAGCATCTGTTCCCAGCAATGGTGAGGCAACCTGCCCGGTTACACATACCAGCGGAGTAGAATCAATCATAGCATCGGCAATGCCTGTTAAAAGATTGGTAGCTCCCGGTCCTGAAGTAGCAAAACACACTCCAACTTTGCCGGTTGCGCGCGAATAGCCCTGAGCGGCATGTACAGCGCCTTGTTCGTGGCGCGTAAGCACGTGCTTTAACTTTTCGCGATGATGGTACAAGGCATCATAAACCGGCATAATCGCACCGCCGGGATACCCAAATATTGTTTCAACGCCCTCTTCGATTAATGAACGAATCAGCGCTTCTGAACCTGTAATTTTTTCAGCCATATTTAAATCGATTTATAATTCTTTATTAAATAAACTATTCAATTATCCGAACGGCACCTTTGTCGGCCGACGAAACCATGCTGGCATAGGCTTTCAGAGCCTTACTTACCACTCTTTCGCGGTTAGGTTTGAATGCATTGTTACCTTTGGATTCTTCTTCGATACGGCGTTGAGCCAGTTCGTCGTTACTTACCAAAATATTAATTTTTCGAGCCGGGATATCAATTTCAACTTTATCGCCGGTACGTACAAGACCAATTGTGCCACCGGCTGCTGCTTCGGGCGATACGTGGCCAATCGAAAGGCCTGATGTTCCGCCGGAAAAACGGCCGTCGGTAACCAGGGCACAGGCTTTGTCGAGTTTTACTGCTTTTATGTACGATGTTGGATATAGCATTTCCTGCATACCAGGGCCACCTTTGGGACCTTCGTATAAAATAAACACTACATCGCCGGCTTGTACTTCGTCGCCTAAAATTCCATTTACGGCAGCTTCTTGCGAGTGAAAAACTTTAGCGTTTCCGGTAAACTGAAATACCGAAGGATCGACACCGGCAGTTTTGACTATGCAGCCGTCGCTGGCAATGTTGCCAAACAGAACGGCAAGTCCTCCTTCTTTGTTGTAGGCATTTTCCAAACTTCGGATGCAACCATTTTTTCGGTCGGTATCTAATTCTTTGAACATATTACTTTGAGATGCAAACACCAAATTCGGACGATATCCGGGTGCTGCAAGGTAACGTTGTTTCGCTTTTTCGGTAACCGTTGGGCGCATAATATCAAACTGATCCAGAGCTTCGGCCAGGGTCATCATATCAGCACGGTTGGTCGAAGTATCGATTAGTCCCGCACGGTCGAGCTCGCCCAAAATACCCATAATTCCACCGGCACGATTCACATCCTCCATGTGATATTGCGAGCTAGGAGCGACTTTACAAATATTTGGAATACGACGCGAAAGCTCATCAATGTCTTTCATGGTAAAATCGACCTGTGCCTCGTTGGCAATAGCCAAAAGGTGCAAAATGGTATTGGTACTGCCGCCCATGCCTATGTCGAGAGTCATGGCATTCATAAATGCCTCGCGAGTAGCAATAGAACGGGGCAATACCTTGTCGTTTCCTTTTGAATAGTACTCCTCGGTCATTTTCACGATTAGTTCGGCTGCGTCGTCAAATAATTCGTCGCGTTTTGAATGGGTAGCTACAATTGAACCGTTTCCGGGTAAAGCCATACCTATAGCTTCGGCCAGGCTGTTCATCGAGTTAGCGGTAAACAACCCCGAACACGAGCCGCACGTTGGGCAGGCATTCTCTTCAACACGCTGAACATAGCTATCGTCAATTTCATCGTCAACCGAAAGCACCATGGCATCAACCAGGTCGAGAGCTTTGTCGTCAACTTTTCCGGCTTCCATTGGCCCGCCCGACACAAATATGGCGGGAATATTAAGCCGCATGGCAGCCATAAGCATTCCGGGGGTTATTTTATCGCAGTTCGAAATGCAAACCATGGCATCAACCTGGTGGGCATTACACATGTATTCAACGCTATCGGCAATTAAATCGCGCGACGGAAGCGAGTATAGCATGCCACCATGCCCCATCGCAATACCATCGTCGATGGCTATCGTGTTAAATTCGGGTGCAAAACATCCGTGTTTTTCGATACGCTTTTTAAGTTGCTGACCTACTTCGTGCAGGTGTGTATGCCCGGGTACCATTTGGGTAAATGAATTTACTACGGCAATGATTGGTTTTTTCATTTGTTCGTTGGTCATACCATTTGCACGCCAAAGAGCACGGGCTCCGGCCATTCTTCGGCCTTGTGTTGTTGTTGCACTTCTAAGTTTCATTTGTATCTATTTTTAATATTTTCACCCAAATCGGGTTTTCGTTCAAATTTTTTCTACATAAAAAAAGCCATTCCCGATTTGAGAATGGCTTATTAATATTATTTTTTATATACAACAAACCATTCTCACTTCAAAGAAATGACTTCCACGACGAGTAGGTTAATAATGGATATGTTGTTGTTTTGTGTCATACATTGATTCCTTAATGGGAACAAATGTAGAAATAAATATTAAAAAACAAAACCATGTATAAGATATCCCGATATTTTTCTTCTAAAAATGAATAAAAAGGGCTGAAAAATTTACAAATTCGTATCATTTATCCGAATTTTATACGGATATGTTCAAAAATACCTTACAATTCAATGGGAGTTCCGTTATAGAAATCAAGAATTTTTGAACGAAAAATAAAATCGTATTTTGCCTGTAAAAGGTTTGATTCGGCAATGGCCAGATTCGTTTTAGCGTTGTTGTATTCTACAGGGTTAACCCGCCCAACGTTGTATTTTTCCTCGATATACCGAAGTGATTCCTGCATTGATTTTACGGCGGTTTTATTCGCCGTATAACGTTTCAGCGCAGCCACGGCATTAATTTGTGCCTGCTCAATTTGCCGTCGAAGCTCTTTTTTAACACTCTCGACTTCAAGTTTTTGATTTTCGATTTGCAAACGGGCATTGTCAATATTGGTACGGTTGCTAAACCGGCTAAAAATAGGAATGCTAAGGTTTAAACCAAGGCTCTCGCGATGATTATCGGCCAGCTGGTCAAAAAAGCCGGTTACTTCGCGTGCGCTGGTATTTAAATAATCATCGTAAATACCTGCCGAAGCCGAAAGTGTTGGATAAAGCGAACCTTTTGCAATATCGAGTTGTACTTTAGTGCTTTCGAGCTGATAAGCAGCGCGCTTAATCTCAGGTCGGTTTTGCAGTGCTTTTTCGTACACCTCTTCGCTTTCCATTATCGACATTTGTGCCCTTAGTTCGGGAAATACAGGCTGAACAATTGAAAAATCGTTGTAGCTGTCCAATTCAAGCATTTGTGCTAAAACGAGCGTTGCCAAACGCAACTGATTTTCGCTGTTCACCATTTCGAGTTGTTCGCGGGCAAGTTGAGCTTCAATTTCGAGCAAAGCGCCTTGTGGTAAACTACCGGCATCAACCAATTGCGTTGATCGATTAAGCTGGCTTTGGGTTTGTTCGGCCTGTTTTTCGGCTACCAACAACAATTCGCGGGCAAAAAGAATGTCGAGATAGGCTGCGGTGATATTCAACGCCACATCGTCTTTGGCTTTTTGCAAATCCTCGAAACTCGATTTAACACCATACTCGTTTTGCATAATGGCATTTCGCAGTGTACCCCCCTGCCACAATAATACATTTGTACTGGCCGATAAGCCTGTACTTGCCGAGGTAATACTTTCGTAGGTATTGTCGATGGTAAGCGAACGACCAAAGTTGACACCTTGCGATACGTTGGCCGAAAGGTTGGGCAAACGGTTGTATTTTGATTGCTGCAATTGATTTTCCTGGTAATGAGTAGATAACTCGTACTGTTGAATCATGATGTTATGTTCGTGTGCATAGTCGATGCATTGTAGCAGTGTCCACTGTTCCTGTGCAAAAACACCGGTAGCAATCATCAATAACGTTAATAAACTAATAAAATATTTCATACGATAATTGTTTATTTTAAAGGCCTAAAGTAACTCGCATGTTTCTACGTACGTTGGTATTAATCATCAATTTGGGGTTCGTACGTTACATGTTCGTTTCATGGCTGTTTTTTTTAAATGAAGTTTCATAATCACCTGTAAAACATAGTGTAAACCCTTATAACTTTTCACTCTCAGGGCTTACACTTTTCTTTTGGGGATCGATTTTTTCTCCTTTTATCAAATCGTCGTAGCTTAAGCCGCTGGTTACTTCAATATTTAATCCATCGCTGATGCCGAGTTCGACAAATCGTTTTTCAAACACCTGCGAATCAACTTCGACTTCGACATACGATGAGCCGTTTTCGAAATTGAGCAGTCCTTCGGGAATGGTCATTACATTCTCACGTTTTTCGAGTACAATACTGGCATTTGCACTATATCCGGCTCGTAAAAACTGTCCTTCTTTAAGATTAACATCGGCTTTAATTTCAAATTGAATAGCACCGTTTTGTTCAACGCCCTTAGGCGACAGATAGGTTAAAACGGCATCGAATTGTTCATTATCTATAGCCCCGATGGTGAGTATTATATCCATTCCTTCGCGAATTTTTCCCACTTCGGTTTCATCAACATTGCCCTCAAAAATCATATCGGTCATATCGGCCACAATGGCGATAGTGGTTCCTGCATTGAACGTGTTTGACTGAATAACGGAGTTCCCAACTTCAACCGGCACATCGAGCAGCATACCATCGATTGTTGAACGAATTAGCGTATTGGTGGTTTGTGCCGATTTTTTGGTTACCCCTTTTTTTATCAGTTCGAGGTTGTCTTCGGCCGAATTCAGTTCTTCGCGAGCGGTGTTAAATGCCAGTTGCGCCTTTTGGTACTCTTCGTAGGCGATTACTTTTTTATCGAATAATTCTTTTTGCCTATCGTAATCGATTTTTGCATCTTCGTAATTCAGATTGGCTCGGTTTACTCTCGATTCGGCACTGTTAAGTGTAACCATATCGGGAATAATTTGCACTTTAGCAATTACGTCGCCGGTTTTGATCATTTCGCCGGCCTGCATATACACCTCTTCGATAATGCCCGACACCTGCGGTTTAATTTCAATTTCTTTACGAGGAACCACCGAGCCTGTTGCCACGGTCTTTTGGGTAATCGTTTCAACAACCGGCTTTACGGTTTTAAAAATTTCCGGCTCGTTTTTCGATTTTGTGTACAAAAAATAAAAAGTTCCGAGGAA
>JAFGGY010000173.1 GCA_016930365.1 Prolixibacteraceae bacterium
GGTTGAATATAACCAGTTGGTTGTCGGGGTAGTTTTCGAGGTTTTCGATGACGAAACTTTCGTTAAACCCGTCGTTATTTGGAGTGAATACTTCGGGGGGCAGAATCAAATCTTCAACCGTGATAAGCACTTTTGCGGTATCGCAAATGCCGTAATGGTCGCATACCACGTAGTACAACGAATCTTTACCCATAAAGTCGAAATCGGGTGTATAATTCAGGTCATAATTGTTGTTTTCGATATACGAATATCCGCTGTTGGGATTGATGTCGATGTGCAAGGTGGCTGCCACCATAGTGCTTGAGTCGTTTTCTAATACTGAAATCCACACCGGTATGTCGATGCCGGTTTGCGCGTAATCGTCAACAGCAGCCGAGTGCCATGCTTCCAGGTAATCTGGTATTCCATTCCCATCTAAATCACCGGGTTCGTCAATAGTAGCAATTTCATCGCCATCATCATCGGGGTCAAGAAAGTTTGGAATGCCATCCATGTCGGTATCGGTATCGCATAGGTTGTAGCTCCCGGTAAGATTCTCATCAATATCGGGAATGCCATCGTTATCCATATCGCTTTCGGGATTAATCTTCACATGGATGGACACTTTTGCTATGTTTGATTGTTCCTGTTCGGTATTCATTATATAATAGGAAAACGAATCGGTGTCGAAGAAGCAAATATTGGGTTTGTATTCAACAAGGCCGGTTTCCTGGTTTAAGTATAGTTCGCCATTTTCGGGGTACGATACAATTTGCACCGACGATGAGTCGATTCGTCCGGCGGTATCGTAATCGTTATTCAAAATATGAATGATACTGGTGGTGTTGTGCCATACGTCGATGCTGTCGTTTAGCGCAATTAGCTGATCGAGTGTGCAATCTGGTTTGAATAGTTGTATGGTAATATCGTCTGTTTCGGGTATTTCGTTAAAATGAGCTGTAAAGTCGATGGTGGCGTAAATAACTTCGGGCGTTTCGGTCGATTTTGTCTGACCAGGCCATGCTATGGAGCCGCTCAGGTTGGCGTTTTCATAACTGGATATCAGAATGCCTTCGTTGCTGTAAAGGTTTAAGTTGATGGTGCTTGTTGGATGTTCATTCAATTGGGTTTCCCATCGTATGCGGGCTTCGTTTCCATCGCAATAGGCCGATGCAATAAACGACACCGGGGGCTCAACCGTAAAAGGCCAGGCTTTTTTGTTCGGACAGCCATCGGAGCCGGTCATGGTAACCATCAGGTAAAAATCGCCCTGAGCGAGCCATTTTACATGCACTTCGTTGTTTTTATTTCCTGTACCCTGGCTAAGTATTACCTGGGTTTCGCTTGCCGGTATGCTAAAGTCGTCGTCGGTAAAAACTGCCCATTTTATTTCGTTTACATCGGGGTATTGCGCAACACGATAATCACGTTCGGCTCCCTGTAAAACAATGTGGCGACCCTGCCCCGATGCATTAAGCATAAAGCAGAGCGCCACAATTGTAGTTAGTAAAACCTTATATGAAAAAACTGTTTTAGTGCGCATACTTTTTTTATGCAGAGACAAAAGATTATATCTCTTCCAAATCTGAAATTATCGGCATAACGGTTATGCGATGCCGTACCTGGTCGTTTTCGCTGTTGCTGTCGCCCAATTGAGTGCTTTCTTCCTGTTGATTGCGTACGGCCATGGTTACAATTTGTTCTGTGCCTTCGTAATTACGAACGGCAACGGTAACAATTACTTCATCGTCGCTGGCCGGTACGGTATATCGATTTGCCTCGCCGGCCTCGATAAGCCCGGCATTGGCAGCAACAATGTGAACAATGGACACATCAACATTCCAATTTGGTTCAATAAATACTTTCGGTTCGAATGTCCAAGCCTTGTTGCCTCCTTCGCGCCGTATCTTAAACTTGAGCGTTGTAGTGCCAGCGTCATATTCGTCGGCCAGCGGGTTAAACCCATCGGCTTTTGCAATAGCCGGACAACTCTCGGTATTGTCAACCGGAATGTTTTCGCTCAAGAGGTCGAATGCATTGGGTTGAGGCAAAATTTCGAGGCACCGCGAGTTGCTGCAACCGTTGGGTGGTGTAAGGGTTACCCATAAATAATAGGCCCGGTACGAAGCGCCATAGCGCCATTTTACCGGTAGTTTTGCTGTGCTTTCGCCAGCTTCGACTTTACCATTTGGGCAGGTAAGAAAATCGAACTCGTTTTCGCTATTCGGATCAAGCACCCCACTGCCATCGGCACGCAATGTCATAAAAAAGTCGTATTCAACACCCGGAGTGAGGCCATTAAGCACATAGGTATGTGTTGCACCTTCGTAGGGGTGAGTGGGGGTACTTTGTGCACCTGCCCCGATGGCAAGCGCACAAAACATCCCAATAAATACTATTTTCTTTTTTAAGAGGGTCATACAGTAAACTTATTATTTGCTTAAACTGAAATCGCCTACACTTGGTACCGGAGATACGGTAAGTGAAGCACTTTCTGAAGTATAGGTAATTGGATTATCAAATTCTGAACTGGTATCGTTTCCTCCACTAATATTAACTGTTAATGGACTGTCTGTATCGCCGTTTGTTACCAGTGCTCTTAAGTAGAGTATATCTCCATTTCCTACTGTGATTGTACTATTAACATCTGATAAAGTTTGGAATGCCGATGAATTTAAAGCTGTACCATATTCCCAAGAAGTTGCAGTTACGGAACCAGTTCCAAGAGCTGTTACTATTTCCCATGAATCTGTAACTGCTTGTCCGTTAGAGATTGCTTCGCGCTCAATTTGGAAATATACATAAGATGAACCATCGTGAGTGCCGTCTGTGAGAGTTTCAAATTGCCAATCTGCATCTACAAATGTAGGACATGCTCTTTCGTCGGTTCCATTTGTTGAATTGATGATACCTGAATCATCACCTGTTCCGATTGCTATAATGTTAAATACAACAGGGTAATCTTCATCAACTGGTGTAGCTTCTTCGGGATTAACTAATAGATGGCGGCTGGTATTACACCCATCGCTGTCTGTAATTGTTATCCAAACATAATAAGTATAATCTGATGCTCCCTCGAGCCACTGGATTTGAACAGAAGCATGACCTTCTATACTAGCTTCGCCAGTATTACCACTAGGGAATTCCCAAAAGTCTCCACCACTTGTGTAATCAACATCTTCCAGTGTTGTATAAATGTTGACACCATATACAAAATCATCACCAGGTGTCATGCCATTTAATGTGTAAGTTACTGTTTGTTCTTCGCTTGGAGCCATAGGAGTTCCTGCAGTAAACTGGGCAAAAGTTTTGCTGCTAAAAGCAAGCATTAATAATAAAACTGTAATTGTAAATAAATTTTTCATGGTAATTAATTTAAAAGTTAAACGTTGGTTTTAAAAATTGTCATAATTGAAAATGTATATATTAATCCTTTTTAAATTCGCCAACTAATGGCATTTTATGTACTTGCATGTTGGCGGTATGGTTGGGGTTGCCGTCCGACGATTCGCTGCATCCGGCTACTTCAACATTGCTTATGCTTAAGGTTGCTGTAACGATTTCTTCGGTTTGGTTTTCGATGTAAAAAGCAAGGGGAAACAGCGTGGTATTGGTGTCGCTGATATCGATGTTGCCTTGCGATTGCGAATCGACAAGAAGTTCAGGGTTCGAAACTTCCAACTGATAGCTAAAGCTCCAGGTAAAGGGGCCAATGGTGTTTCGTTGTACTAAAAAGGTAATAACCGAATTGCCCATCTGGTAATTGCTGTCAATACCGTTAAAGTTTAGTTCCGGGTCGGTATCGGGGCACTTAATTGATGCTGTAGGTTCAACAATAACAGAGGGTTCAACTTTGTACAGTATTGCGGCTGCTGATTGGGCTTCAAAACAATCATTTTCGGTTGTTGCTATACATGTATAATGATTGCCGTTTACAAGTGCCGAACCTGTAACGACCAGGTTTTTCGAATTGACGCCCTGGTAATTTTCGCCATCTGCTATATTGTTCCAGGTTGTTCCCCCATCGATGCTTTCCTGCCATTGGAAAGTGATGTATTCACTTTCGGTTTCAACCGAAAATTGAGCACTATTGTCTTCAATACATAAATATTGATTTTCGGGTGCGGTTAATATTGGTATCGAGTCGGGGAAATGTACGACCTGAGCAGAGTTGCTCATTATAGCTCCACAAACACCACTCGAAACAGCACAGGCAAATTGGTAGCTTGTTAGATTTTCGGTACTCGAAATATATAAGGTTTTGCTTGTTGTTCCGGTGTATGGTTCTGATTCGTTTATTGGAGACCATTCCTGCTCAGTACCTGCTTTACTCATCCATTGAAATTGGTTGTTTGTGTCATCATTAGATGTAACGTAAAAAGAGGCTGGGCTACCCGGGCAAACGATTGTATCCGTTGGATGTGCTGTTATTTCGGGTGGTGTTTCATTCGAAATGACGATGCTTACAATATTGGATCCATAGCTGCAATCTTTTATCGGATTATCGGGAAACGTAAAAAATGCTTTACGGCGATATTGTATGTTGACGGTTGCTGTATCCGGATCATATTCAAGGGTATTAGCTCCACTTATATCTGTAAAATATTCATCACCCGGGAATTTATACTGCCACTGGTAAGCAATTGTTGGATTTCCGTCCATATAAGCCGGCGAAATGCTGACTAAAGGCTGTACTGACATGCCCTGGCAAACAACCTGGTCGTAACCAATTACGCCGCCATCAATTTCCGATAAAATGATATCGCCACATTCGTAAAGTGACAAATCGGGCGAATATTCTGGTTCCGGAAATTCGGTATAATAAACAGCATCGCCAATAGTTGCTTTATTTTTATCGAAATGCCCGGGGTTGTTGATGTTTGAGGCATCGAAAAAATTTATAGCATCACCAGGCAACCCAAAAGTTGCATGTCCGTTTTTATTCTCAGAAGATCCAACTACATAAAATTTACCACTACCTGTTACAATCCCATTTTCATTGGTTAGATCACAGGTGCGAACAGTTCCTTTCTCTCCATTCGTAAACGTTTGTTTGTTTGACCAGTTCCCATTTGGGAAGTAAATCAGGCCATAATTATAGATGTTGGTGTTATTTTGGAAACTGGAACCTTCGGTAAAGGAGAAAAAAGAACAATAATTAAATACTTCTCCACCGGGGTTAAAATGTAATTGAGTACCCAATATTTCGACCTTACCATAATTTATAAAACTATAACTAGCTATATAATCGCCTATTGTCATCCACCCTTGATTCTCGAGAGTTCCAGAACCATGCATCTTGTCGTTTATGGTGAATTGGCCGTTATTTGTTAGATCGAAACTTCCAGAAACTGATGAATTCACATTCATTTCACCATTGTTTATAATGCACGCTTCATTTCCATTCAGATTGCCATTGATTGTGAAGGTACCCTCGTTATATACATTATTGCTTACAATATTTAGATTGCTATTAGTTGTTATGATACCATTGTCGAAATTGAATATACTTTTACTTTGGTTGTTGGTTATATTTACTTCTCCTCCATAATTTTCAATTTGACAATTTTGGGGAGAAATTGATAGCGAATTATTCGTATTATAATTTCTTAAAATTCCATAAACGTTATTGAAGCTGGAGGGATTAAAAATACCTCCCTCTGCAATACAGATTACCGCATCTGGAGCTGAGCTGCTAATTGAGCCATAAAAAGAAACTCCACTAGGAATAAGCATTAACTGACCTGCCAGAATGTTTATATTATTGGCATGTGATTCAATATCTTTTCCAACTTCACGAATATTTCCCTGAAATGAATTAAGGGTTTGCAGATAAGTTGTATAATAATCGTCTGCATCAATATCGCATTGCGCATGAACTTCTAGTGCTGATGCGATAATCAGTATAATTATTATTAAAAAACAGGAACGTATTTTAATGTGATTTCCGAAGGGTACGAAAAAGCTCATTGTTTCCTCAAATTGGTACTATTGTTTCCTCATTTAATTATGCTTTCAATCGAAAGCGAACGCTAATTAATATCAAATATTTAAGCCGGAAAAATCTTTTTGACGAAGCTCCATTTTTTGTTGACGAATCGTATTTTTGAGTTGATATGACTTTTTTCACAGAAAAAGACAATTATGTCTTAATATTAAATAAATGTTACCCAAAGTCATTTTTCTTGTTCTTTCGTTTCATTTTTTGAAGTGTATGCGTAGTTTCGAACTGTTAAATAGAAATAACACATGAGCATACGCATCGAAAATATCACTTCAAATTTCTTCATGGCAACCATGGCTATGATGATGCGAATGCTTATGCGCATGAGCAAATAGGTTTATTGTGTTATTTGTGTACATGCGCACCTCAATCTTTTTAAGCACACATTCTTATTAAATTATTTTCAACTTTTTCAGCATTTTGTTGTTTGCTGTTTTATTGTTGAACTCCGTGCTAAATCCTTTTTTATTCTTGTTTAATAATCAAAAAAATAAAACGTTATGTCAAAAAAATATCATTACGAAACACTACAAGTACATGCCGGCCATACTCCCGATGAAACAACCCTTTCACGTGCAGTACCACTTTATCAAACCACATCGTACGTATTTAAAAACTCTGAGCACGGGGCCAATCTTTTTGGATTGAAGGAATTTGGAAACATCTACACCCGGCTAATGAACCCCACCACCGATGTATTTGAAAAACGAATTGCTGCCCTCGAAGGCGGGGTTGCTGCAGTAGCCACTGCTTCGGGGCACTCGGCACAGTTTCTGGCTCTAACCAATATTCTCGAAGCCGGCGACAATTTTGTAACATCGCCATTTTTGTATGGAGGCTCGTTTAACCAGTTTAAAGTGTCGCTTAAACGATTAGGTATTGAAGCCCGTTTCGCAAAAGACGATACAGCCGAAGAATTCGAAAAATTGATAAACGTTAAAACCAAAGCCCTGTATGTTGAGAACCTGGGAAATCCCAATTTTAACGTTCCCGACTGGGAAAAAGTAGCTGCATTGGCTAAAAAACACGACCTGCCACTTGTGGTTGATAACACCTTTGGCGCTGCCGGATACCTGTTCCGCCCAATCGACCACGGAGCAAACATTGTGGTTGAATCGGCTACAAAATGGATTGGTGGCCACGGAACCAGTGTTGGCGGCGTAGTGGTAGATGCCGGAAACTACAATTGGGGCAATGGAAAATATCCTCAGTTTAGTGAGCCCTCGGAAGGATACCATGGACTGGTGTTTTGGGATGTATTTGGAGCGAACAGCCCGTTTGGCAACATTGCTTTTGCCATTCGCCTGCGTGTTGAGGGTTTGCGCGATTTTGGCCCGGCCATCAGCCCGTTTAACTCGTGGCAGTTGTTGCAAGGGCTCGAAACCTTATCGTTGCGGGTACAGCGTACCGTTGATAATGCGCTTGAATTAGCCAAATGGCTCGAAGTACATCCGGCTGTTGAAGCAGTGAACTATGCAGGACTTGCAAGTAGCAAATACCACGAGCTGGCGAAAAAATACTTGAAAAACGGCTTTGGCGGCGTACTTACTTTCCGACTTAAAGCAGGCAAACAAGCTGCTTCGAAACTGGTTGACAGCCTGGAGTTGATTAGCCATCTGGCAAACGTGGGCGATGCTAAATCGCTCATTATTCATCCGGCTTCAACCACGCACCAACAGCTGAGCGAAACAGAGCAGCTGGCCGCCGGTGTATTGCCCGATCAACTTCGACTTTCGGTTGGAATTGAGCATATCGACGATATTAAAGCCGACTTGCAACAAGCGTTTGAAAAAATATAGGTTGAGAGAGATTGAAGAAGATTGAGAGAGATTGATGTAAATTGGTTTTTGTATTCTTAGAATTAAATCAATCTTTTCAATCTGCCGTAGGCAATCAATCTCTTCAATCTTTTGAATTTAATCATATGTAACATTAGGTGTTTTTATCCACTAATAGTATTAGAACAAGGAATACTAATGACTATTTACTAATTTATTACTTTTGTGAGAAATTTCAACTAAAGAATATGCCTGTAAACATTCCATATAAACTCCCTGCAATTAAAGCACTCGAAGAAGAGAACATCTTTGTAATGGACGAAGCCCGTGCCATGCATCAGGACATACGTCCACTGCGCATTGCTGTTCTGAATTTGATGCCGGTAAAAATAACAACCGAAACCGATTTGATTCGTTTGCTCTCGAACACACCATTGCAGCTTGAGCTCGATTTAATTAAGGTAATGGCACATACACCCAAAAATACACCGGCCGAGCATATGGAGATGTTTTATTCCGATTTTGATAAAATTCGGCATAAAAAATACGACGGGCTCATTGTAACCGGCGCTCCGGTTGAGCATCTCGATTTTGAAGAGGTAAATTACTGGGGCGAAATGAAAACCATTTTCGAATGGGCCGAGCACAATGTGCAGTCGTCGTTGTTTATTTGCTGGGCATCGATGGCTGCTTTGTATTATTACTACGGAATTCCCAAATATCAACTTCCACAAAAAAAGTTTGGAGTGTTTCACCATGTGGCGAAATATCCAAAGCTGCCGATGTTTAGGGGCTTCGACGACGAGTTTCATATGCCTCATTCACGGCATTCTGAGGTGCTTGCTACCGATATCGAGAAAATACCCGGACTGGAGGTGATTGCCGAATCGGACGAAGCCGGAGTGGGAATTATTCAGGAGCAAACCGGGCGAAAACTTTTTGTTACGGGGCATTTCGAATATTCGACTCACAACCTCGACGATGAATACAAACGCGACCTTAACAAAGGCCTTGATATTGATATTCCGAAGCATTACTACAAAAAAAACAACCCCGAAAAACATCCGGTTGTGCGCTGGCGCGGACATGCCAATCTGTTTTTTCAAAACTGGCTCAACTATCACGTTTACCAGCAAACACCGTTCGATATTGATGAGATAAAATAATATAGAACGTTTTAAATTTTGGAAAAACTACGTGGAGGGGATAATTTCTCAATAAACTCAGTTTGAGCCATCTCAGCTAAAATTGTTTTCAATTCCCAAATCTTATGTCTATTTTTATTTCGTTTTGTATTTTTGTTTCACATAGTAAATGTAGTATGTAATGGACAAACGTCAATTTTTCAAAACCGGGTTTATGGGTATCGGTGCCTTGCTGGTATCAAGTAAATTAAAAGCATTGGAGTTTTATCCGACCAGTCCAGTTAAAAAGTGGGCTGTAGTTTATTCAACATGGTGTGGCTCGTCGCGTGATGCCGGGGTGTGGATTTCGGAAGGTATGGATGGCATAGCCGATGTTTTTGATGTTCGGGAGAATCCAGACTTGTCGAAATACGAAAACCTGGTTATTGGTGGTTCAATTCGCTCAGGAAAGGTGTCAAATCAAATGCAGGAATTTCTTGCACAAAATAATTCTGCTTTGAAAGGGAGAGTAAGGGGTCTGTTTGCTGTTTGTGGAAACATGATGCAGCCTGTTGGTCCGGAACAAACAAAAACGCTAATCGACAACCATTTGGCTAAACTTTGCGATACTGACAATGTGCTGTCGAAAGTGTTTTTAGGTAGGATTACCTATGGCTTAATGGACAAAGATTCGCGCCAAATGATGGAAGGTTTTGATATGCCTGAATACGATAATCTGAAACGTGCCGATTGCATGGCTTTTGGTAAAGAAATTTTATCGAATGCCTGAATGTAAAACCTCCAGCTTTTTAATTCGGCTTTAGATGTTGGCTACATCGAAACCGGCTTTTTACTGAAATACTTTTCGACCAAAGCATCGCAACGTAACAATTTGTTAAAAGACTACAGAAACTCACTCATTCTGTAAGGTGGGTTCTTACTTTTATTTAATATAATTCTTTACGTCCTGTTACGAAACAAAGAATGAACTTCGACACAACAAGCATTTCATCTTCCTTTTCGCCGGCTTTACCGGAATTACATTTCGTTTATCGGTTTTGAGACATTTGTGTTTTTAATGGATGTGTTAATTATTGTTGCTTTATATTGAAAAAGTGTATCGAAAAGATACTGTATTGGCTGTCCGAAAAGAAAAATGTTATAAATTGCAGTTTATTTAGCTTGTTATGGGGTTTATTAAAAAAAGTTTAGAATTATGAAAGCGGGTTTTGTTTATTTCTTTGCAATTTTGTTTGTTTCTGTTTTGTGGTCGTGTAGTGATGATAATTATGAAGCGCCACAAAAGATTGATACAGGAAAAGTTGTTGCCGAGAATGCAATAGATGATTTAGGCGGTGTGCTCGAAGCAGATGGTATGCGTTTGGAGATTCCAGCCGGTGCTTTTTCTGAAGAGCATTCCATCACATTGAGTACACTGAGTAACGATGCTTTTGGCGAAAATCAATTATCGGATATTATTTTTATTAATAATTTACCAACCAATTTGGCACAGGCAATAAACATCATAATTGAACATCCCTTAGTCGATGAAAATACCATTCCTTTTTTAGTTGAAATTGGCTTTGTGAAAAGTTTGAACAGGCAGGAGTTCGTGTTTCATAAAGCCGATTATAACAATGTTGAAGGTGTATGTAATGTTGAAATTCCTTCGCTGAGTAATTTAAAATCGTCAAATATTGATGAGATTGAAAAATTTGAAGTAGGTGTTGTATTGGTTGCAAATATGACCGAAATAATTGACGAACAGGTAAATGGCAGCACTTTTTTTAATGTGATTTGTGAATCGGAGTACGAGTCGGAGGCAATACAATTGAGTAATTACCTTGATGATGTTCTTGCTATGCTAAAATCAAGGCCTCACTATTTCGATTTTTCAGGTCGAAACAGCTGGCCAATGACTGTAACCATAAAATCATTACCCCAGGGAGTATATGGCTATTTCGAACCTTCGATGTGGGGAGCAAACTACACCTCGCTCATCGTAAATTCAGATTTATTGTCGAATATGAACGAGATGAAGATAACAGCCGGACATGAGTTCGTTCATTTTTATCAATTTCTAAACGATCCTCGCAACTTCTTTTCGAGAGCGAAACTTCAATCTCCATACTTATGGCTTGATGAAGCTGTAGCCGTTTATTACGAATCGTATTTTGCAGGCGATGACACTTATATCTCTCCTGTTCGAAGAGGTAATGAGCACTACCCATACGAAGGTGGTCTTCATAATGAAAAATCCGATCCGCAAAATTTCGGATATGGAATGTCGGGTATGGTGAGGTATCTTACCCGACATGTAAATCCCAATAGTGTTAGTGAAATTTATAAGCAAATTAAAAGCGGAAAAACCGTTGTCGAGGCTACAGAACTGGCTACGGCTCGTAACTACAATAATTGGTGGCCGTTTTTTATGCAGAAATATACTGGTGGTGAGATTTATGGAGACATCTATAGTGGTACAATAATTTCGATAGCCGAAAAAAAGCACGAGATGAAAAGCGATAAGGATTCCGTTTTTTCACATGTGGCGAAATACAATAAATTAGAATCGGTTATTTATACTTTAAAGCTCGATGAATTGTTACTTAACGATGCCGACAACCTTGTTGTTGAGGCTAATGGTAGTACAACGGATGTTAGTGTGAGCGTTTTTAAAATGAATTCATCAACGATAGAACAAGTTGGAACAGGAAGAAATAAAGCTTATGTAACTGATCTGAAAAGCATAGTTTCTGATGGCTTTTCAAATTTTGCTGCTGTTGTTAGCAATCTTTCATGTGAGACCGAAAGTCGGGAAATTGAAACGTTCTTGAGAATTAACCCGGGAAGTGGGCTTTCTGTTAGTTTTTCTTCGTTGTTAGAAACTAAAACATATGAAAATGACGAACTCTTATCAACCGAAAATGTACAGGTGGGATATACATCTCCCGAATTTCAATTTAGCAAGAATTCAAATGTAATTACTTCAAGCTGGAGCAATAAGCTCTATAATACTTCTAAACATTCAGGTAATTTCACCATAACAATTAACGACGATAACACGTTAAATATTTCGTTGATTGATGTAGTCGAAACTTCGGCGGGATGGAAAATAACGTATAGCATGGATGCTGCTGGAGTACAGAAAAAATCAATAAATACTTACGAGTCATCTCCCGGGATGGTGCTTAATTCTTTTACCCGAAAAGTTGAAATGGGAGATAGCAGAAAAATTGAATCATCAGGGCCACCATTTTATACGGGTACGGGGTCAGATGATTATTTTAGAGTTCAATTCAATTAGCTTGTCTTACACTAATTATTGAATATTTTTTTCGTTTTTCGTTTTGCATTCCAAATTTATACCTTTATCTTTGTTCGCATATTTACGAACTACGAACAAGTATATGGATTTTAAAGATTTAAAGGTTACCAATATGGAAATAAAAGTTTTAGGCCCCGGATGTCCAAAGTGTAAATCACTTGAAAAAGCAACAATCGAAGCTGTTGCTCAAGCCGGAGTCGATGCTACTGTATCGAAAGTTGAAGATATTGTCGAAATTATGAACTACGGCGTTATGTCAACACCTGCCCTGGTGGTCGATGGTAAAGTGCTTGTTAAAGGCCGTGTACCATCGGTTGACGAGATTACAAAATTACTCATTCAATAAACCTCAGAAACCATGAAACGATTAATCTCATTATTAATTGTATTGTTTTTTATTTCAATTAGCTCAGTAAACGCACAGTGTTGTAATAGTAATACTGAAACTATGGCTTTAGCTGAAAATGTTGCTGAAGTTGACAAAAACAAAGATATACAAGACATCAAAGCTTATTACTTTCATTTAACCCGCCGCTGTACAACTTGCAAGGCTGTTGAAAAAGTATCGGGCGATATTTTGAAAGATTTATATGGCAGCGATGTTACGTTAAAGTCGGTAAACGTTGAAGAAAAAGAAGGGAAAGAACTTGCCCAAAGTATCGGTATAAGCGGTCAGGCACTGGTTATTACCAATGGAGAAAAAACAGTAAACCTTATTAACGATGGGTTTATGTATGCACGTACAAATCCGGCTAAACTAAAAGAAAAAATTGAAGCGGCTGTTGAATCAGTAAAGGAATAAGACGATATGGAGGTACTACAAAATTTTCTTGAAAATTCGCAGTTCCCGCTATTATCGGCATTTATACTGGGGCTGATGACTGCCATCAGCCCCTGTCCTTTGGCCACAAACATTACAGCCATCGGGTTTATCAGCAAAGATATTGAAAACAAGAAAAAAGTTTTTTTTAACGGACTAATATATACAGCCGGTCGTGCAATTACTTACACCGGCATAGGTCTTCTTTTCTTTTTTAGTGCCGAGCAAATGAACATTTCGGGATTTTTACAACAATGGGGCGAAAAATTCCTGGGGCCATTACTTATTATTATTGGTTTGTTTATGATTGGCGCCTTTAATTTTATAAAAATACCCGGCATGGGTGCGTTTACTAATAAAATGGAAGACAATGCCGGAAAAGGTTTCTGGGGGGTACTGCTCTTAGGTGTTGTGTTTGCCCTGGCGTTTTGCCCGTATAGCGGTGTGTTGTATTTTGGAATGCTTATTCCTATGACGGTAAGCAGCGCATCGGGCTTATTTTTGCCCTTGGTTTTTGCAATTGCCACCGGAATACCGGTTATCATTTTTGCCTGGCTTATTGCCTTTTCGGTTGGTTCGTTGGGCAGCGTGTATAACAAGCTGAAAACATTTGAACTTTGGTTTAGGCGCATTGTTGCGGCCATCTTTATTTTGGTTGGTATTTATTACGTAATCGTAATGTTTTTTTAAATGAATATTAATGGATAAAAAGAAAGAATTTAAAATCCTGCTCTGGATTATTGCAATATTTGCCTTTGCATTTTTTCTGCCTATCGAGAGCGAAAGGTTTACAACAGCCATAGCGGCTACTTTAGACCTTGCTAAATGGTATGCACAGGAACATGTGATACTTTGTTTGTTGCCTGCCTTTTTTATTGCCGGGGTTATATCGGTTTTTGTTAGCCAGGGGGCTGTTTTGCGCTATTTTGGTGCTAACGCCAAAAAGTGGGTGGCTTATACGGTAGCATCGGTTTCGGGTACTATTTTGGCCGTATGCAGCTGCACCATCCTGCCACTGTTTTCGAGCATTCATAAGCGAGGTGCCGGCCTGGGGCCTGCTGTGGCTTTTCTGTATTCAGGGCCGGCCATCAACATTTTAGCTATTATTCTTACAGCCCGCATACTGGGTTTCGAGATGGGCGTTGCCCGTATTATCGGTGCAGTAGTGTTTGCCATTTTAATAGGTTCCATCATGTCGATAATTTATCGTAAAGAAGAAAAAGTGAAGCGTGAGGAGCAAATGAATATTCAAGTTCCACCCGAAACGCGCCCCATGTGGCAAACTTCGTTTCATTTTTTTATACTGGTACTCATTTTGGTATTTGCCAACTGGGGCAAACCCGGTGAGGGTGATACCACAAGTGCGTGGTTTTATATATGGAACTATAAATGGTACATCACCTCTGTTTTTGGGCTCGGGTTGGTTTACTCATTAATAAAAATCCTGAAAATAAAATGGTGGTGGGTAATTGGTGCAGCAGTGGCTACAGCCATATCGGCCTTGTTGGCCAACACATACATTGGAGGCTCGTTAAGCCCGCTAGTACCCATGTTGGTAGCCATAGCCGGTTTAAGTATTATTACGCTTCAAAAAGACGATGAAAATAAAGAATGGACACTGGCTATCTGGGATTTTGCCAAGCAAATTATGCCTATGTTGGCAGTAGGGGTAGTAATTGCCGGTTTTTTGTTGGGCTCAACCCACGACAATGTAAGTATCCCGGGTATTATTCCTGGTAATTGGATTTCGACGTTGGTAGGTGGAAACTCTGTTTTTTCTAACTTTTTTGCTTCCATTGTGGGGGCTTTTATGTATTTTGCAACCCTTACCGAGGTACCTATTGTTCAGGGACTAATAGCTTCGGGTATGGGAAAAGGCCCTGCACTGGCATTATTGCTGGCAGGTCCCTCGTTGTCGTTACCAAACATGCTGGTAATCCGTAATGTAATGGGAACTCAAAAAACATTGGTTTTTGTAATTCTTGTAATTTTAATGGCCACTATTTCGGGCTTAATTTACGGGGCATTTTTCTAAAAAAAATAAGAACGATAATAAACCAACAAACCCAAAAAAAATGGACAGACGTAATGCAATGAAAATAACCGCCGGTTTGATAGCCGGTGGCGGAATTGGAATGTTTTCATTGGCTAGTGTATTCAAACACAAACCCACAATCGATACCGAACCCCATCAATTAAACTATGAAACAAACAACGATGTGTGGGGTTACACCGCTCTTAGTCCTGAACATACTGCAAGGTTAGCTTACCAACTATACCCCGATGGAAGTTGCATGTACGCAACCTTTCGGAGTGTGATATCGCAATTGGCCGAAATACACGGTGAGCCTTTTGCATCGTATCCATACCACATGTTCAGATATGGTCATGGGGGAGTTGGTGGTTTTGGTACAATATGCGGCGCTTTAAACGGCTCGGCAGCATTGTTTGGACTGTTTGTTAGCGAAAAATCGGTTCGCGATGCTCTGATAACCAATCTTTTTCAGTGGTACGAAAAAAAACCTCATCCAATATTTAAACCTGATGATTCTGAAATGATCTTGCCGGCAATTGCTTCTAACTCAGTTTTATGTCATGCATCGAATACGCACTGGAGTAAGGTGGCAGGTGTCGAAATCGAAAGCAAAGAACGTAAAGAACGATGCCGACGCCTTACAGCCGACGTTGCAGCTAAGGTGGTTGAGTCGCTCAATGCTTTATTTGACAATACATATATGGCCAATACACACAACAACCAAAATGTAGAGTCGTGTATGGCTTGCCATGGCAACGAAGGCAAACTGAAAAATACAGCCGGAAAAATGGACTGCAATTCGTGTCACGATGAATCGTTTGGACATAAAGTGTTGTCCGATGTTCATTACCGTATGATGAAAGAATAAAAAACGTTTTTACTTATATCAATAGTACGTTAAATTATCGATATGAGATATTTGACTTTGTTTGCAATAAATTAAATATCAGAAATTTAGATAGTTAAGCCAGCAAAACACAAAAAACTTATTGTCAGTTACTTAAAAAATAGCAACTAAATATTACACATAACGACAACCACCTATTAACGATCTATCGTTAATGAAATCACACACTAAATCGTCGATACATAAGTTGAACAAGTAAAAAAATAAATATACATTTGCAATGAATTGTAAAATTTTTCAGAGCTTAATGGATTTTACGAGAAATAAATCAAAATAATTCTTGTAACAATAAAAAATAATATAATGAAAGCAACATTGATTTTATTTGTGCTAACAATGAGTATTTCCAGTTTGTTTGCCCAGGAGCCTGTTCAAACAGCCGTAAAAGATTCTATCGTTTTTGAAAAGTTAATTCACGATTATGGAACGATTAAAAAAGGTAGCAACGGCAATACTGAGTTCAAATTTACCAATAAAGGAGAGAAACCTTTGGTGTTAAGTAATGTGAGTAGTTCGTGTGGATGTACAGTGCCCTCGTGGCCAAAAGAACCTATCGAGCCGGGGAAAACAGGTGTAATAAAAGTAAAATACAATACTGCAGGTGTAGGAGCATTCAATAAAACAATTACCGTAAGCTCTAATGCTGTAAACTCACGTGTTGTGCTACGAATAAAAGGCAAAGTTACTCAATAGCAACATAGTTCATGTATAAATGGGGAAGGTGATGCACGAAGTTTTCAAAAAGACTTCCATTACATTGCATCACTTCCAATCGCCTTCTATCGTATTCACTTGCTTCCCATTTAAAACATTTGAGGGCAAAGCTTGTTTGATGCTTCGCATTTAAATTCAGGTTGAATAGATTGTCGGTTTGAGGTTTCAAATTACTGTTTGCAGGTTGCAGGTTGTTTTCTAACTTTGTGCATGTAAAAACAATACTAGAATCTTCCCTTCGCATGGAACAAATCGTATTAATCGCATCGTTTTTAGTTCCTTTGGTTCTTTCGGCTGTTATTTTCTATAACGCCCGGGGAAACACATCCAAAAAAATACTAAGTCTCAGCATGCTCAATGCTGCAGCTGTTTTTATTGCAAACTATTACTATTTCATTCGTGACTTTGAAGTTTACACCTTCATGCACAGCGCCCATGTTGCGCTGGTGCTCTTTATCTATCCCTCGTTGTACTTTTACCTGGAGCATTTAACGGGAAGACTGAATCTTTCGAAAAAAATGTTGATTCACCTGATTCCCGGATTCCTGTTTTTCATCCTATATTTTTTAAGTTTCGACATCAAATTTTCGCATGCCGAGCGGACCGACTTTTTAAACACCTACCGTAACGAACTGTTTGCAAATGAAGAATTCAGGTTTATTGAGTGGATACGAATTATTAATGTAGCCGTAATAGTGCTACAGGTAATATACTATAGCACTGCTATTTTTATAGAAAGCCATCGCTATAATATGCGTGTCAAAAACGAATTCTCAAACGCCGAAAGCCTTCAAATCAAATGGTTATCGTGGTTCAACATGGCCTTAATTGCTGTAGCAATTCTATCTGTTTTGTTTTATGTTGTTAACCCCTTTTCGGATGCCAACAACACCCTGCTCATCGTTTCGATGTTTGCCATGTCGGTTTTTATATGGCTTATTGGAATTTGGGGCAATGCACAAAGTGCTATTAAGCTTCCTTGCGAAGAAGCACCTGAGCCAAGGCCCGACAACAACTACGAAACACTTTATGCAAAGCTTTTGGAATCACTAATAACCGAAAAGCTTTACCTTAAACCCGATTTAACACTAAGCGAACTTGCCCGAACTTCCGGCACGAATCGAACCTATGCTTCACAAGCAATTAATGCTATTTACAAAGGAAATTTCAGCTCGTTTGTAAATGCGTACCGGGTAAAAGCTGCCGAAACGCTGTTAAAAGAGAGCCCAGATTTGAACATGGAAATTATAGCCGAGCAATCAGGATTTGGCTCGGTACTGACTCTCGAACGAAATTTTGTTAAACACATCGGCATTTCACCCGGCAAAATCAAAAAAAGCCTTGTATAAGCCATAGCTCATTATAATTTTAGAGATGAGACCATCGCTCCACACATAATACTCTGAATACTAAGGGGCTACCAAACAATTATAAAAAAAAACGGCAGCAAAAAGAACTTTTTGCCACCGCTTCTGCTTAATCATCAACCACACACTGTTCTACTCAACTAACAGAACATATTTCAAATTTGCAGGTATTGTTGCAATGGTATCAAAACCTGTATCAAGTATATAATCTGATTTCTTACATAAATAGTTTTCGGTTTCTCCTTCGCGAACAAAGTAAATATTACCGTTTTTATCAAATTGTGGAGCGTAGGTATTATTTGGGGTAATACGCTCTTCGGTGTTTTGTGTGAAATCGACGTAAAAAATTCCAGTTGTTTTCGGATCGACAGCGGCCGTAGTCGAAAAACTGCAATGCGGATAAGTTGAAAAAAACACATCACCAACTTCGCTTATTTCGCGCGTAGCTAAATCGATATACTTTTTACCACCCATTGAATATACTAGTTTCGTATAATCGCTGTTAATACCGTAAATGCTTCCTCCCCGTACGCCACCGTCGAGACGGGTAATTTCGTGGGTGTCGAAATCATATTCTACCAAAAAGGTATAATCGGTATGATACGAGCCAAAATCGGTTCCATAGCCATAAATTACGCAATACGCATAACGTCCGTCGGACGAAATTGCGAAGCCTTCGCTAAAGGCACCGTTTTCGGTATCGTTGCCCACTTCGGCTTGCGAAGCCACAAATGCGTCGGCTCCACGCGTATAGGTATATTCAGCAGTTTCAGGGTCGTACCTGAAAATAGTTGGCCGATGAAGGTCGCCATACTCGAGTCTATACCAAACCGTATAAAAGATGCGCCCTTTATCATCGATAAAAATAGGCTTCAGCGTTCGAACGTATGGAATTAGGTTTGTTTCAAATGGGCTTGGAGGTACCGGACACCGGGTTACCACACCCGAGCTAACATCAACAAAAACAGGCTCCATAAAGTCGTCATAATACTGTGTACTCTCTTCGTCTTCGAAGTTCGACTCGTGAGCATAATAAGCTACGCGTCCATTACGGGCAAAGGCATTGTGCCAGAAAGAATAATAATAATGTCGCTGATTAATCATTTCAGTCAGGTTCGAAACTTCAACTTCACCGCTATTTGCATCAACTACTAACTTAGCGGTGTAATCGGGCATCGAACCATCGGTAAAATACGAGCCAACAAACACCAAGTTATTGGAACTACCGGAATTATCATCGTCGCCCGAAAAAATACAAGAGGTGAATAAAAACATCACCATAAAAATCTTTACTACATGTCTCATCGCTATTTCATTTTTATTATGATTTGTTTCAAAAATAAGACATACTTCTAAAAAATGACATTCAAATGATAAAAAGCAATATTCAAATCGTAAAAGACATTGAAAAAACGATGATTTTTTTAGTTTTGTAGGGTTGAGAAAATATTGAGAAAAAACATCGATGAACTATACACTGTTTGACCTGCTGAGGCTCATCGGCTCGCTGGCTTTTTTCCTTTTTGGGATGAAGCTTATGAGTGAGTCGTTACAAAAAGTAGCCGGCGACAAGATGCGAAGCATTTTAGGCGCCATGACCTCCAATCGTTTTAAAGGAATTGTTACTGGTGTTTTAATTACGGCCATCATCCAAAGTTCGTCGGCAACTACGGTTATGGTTGTAAGCTTTGTAAATGCAGGCTTACTATCGCTGGTACAGTCGATAGGCGTTATAATGGGCGCCAACATTGGTACTACGGTAACGGCCTGGCTTATTTCGCTGCTCGGTTTCAAAGTCGATATCAGTGCTTTTGCCCTACCGCTTATCGGACTGAGTTTGCCCTTGGTTTTTTCGAAACAGGCCAAACGCCGCTCTGTTGGCGAACTTATTGTAGGTTTTGCCATGATATTTATGGGCTTATCGTACCTCAACAGCTCGGTACCCGACATAAACAGCAACCCCGACATCCTTTCATTCATCAGCAACTATTCGTCATCGGGATATTGGTCTATTCTTTTCTTTTTAGCAGTTGGAACTATAATTACATTGGTACTACAATCGTCGAGTGCATCCATGGCTCTAACACTGGTAATGTGTTACAACGGATGGATAGGATTCGATATGGCTGTAGCCATGGTTTTGGGGCAAAACATTGGCACAACCATTACAGCCAACCTGGCGGCATTGGTTGCCAACGCCACAGCCAAACAAGCAGCCATGGCTCATTTGCTTTTCAATGTTTTTGGCGTAATACTGGCCATGGTATTTTTCAGACCGTTCGAAAACCTGGTATTAGGTATCATGAATGCTTTCGACATGAACCTGCCCAACACTCTTAACGGGCAAAGCATACAACAAGCCAATGCAGCCATGCCTTTAGCGTTGTCGATTTACCACACTGTTTTCAACATTATAAATACCCTTTTACTGGTTTGGTTTGTAAAACCCATGGCTCAGCTTGTTAAAAGAATTATCAGAACCCATGAAGAAGACGATATTATTTTCAAACTGAATTACATCAACACCGGCCTCTTAAATTTCGACGAACTTTCGGCCTTACAAGCACGAAAAGAAATTGATGTTTTCATGCATCGCACAAAGAAAATGTACCAAATGGTGAAAGATATGCTCCAGGAAAGTAAACTTAAAAACCTGGATAAGACCTTTGCCCGGGTCGAAAAATACGAAGAAATTGCCGATCGGATGGACGAGGAAATTGTAACCTTCCTGACCCAGATTACCCGAAGCGATGTTAGTAAAAAAACAGCCTCGCAAGCCAGCGCCATGATTAAGCTGGTAAGTCGTGTCGAAAGCATCAGCGACTCGTGTTACTTAATGGCACAAATTATAATGGGGGCTAAAAGCAAGAAAAAACCCTTTAATAAAGAGATGAATCACAATATTGAGAAAATGTTTGAGTCGCTGGATAAGGTAATCGATAAAGTTGAGAATGCTCTCACCGAAAAGGCATTACCCATATACCCCGATACCGAACGAAATTTCCGCGACCGTATAAATGAAGAAATTGAAGAATTGAACTTTGAGCACCTGAAAGACATCAAAAAAGGAAGCTACAAATACAAAGTGGGTATTTTATACTGCGATTTCTTTTCGGAACAAGGTGTTTTGGCCGACCACTGTTATCATGCTTTAAAATATATCGACGAGCTGAACAACGCATAATTCATCTTCGAAAAAAAAGAGCGTTTTCCTTCAGTCTCCAATTAAACAAATCAATCGCTTTAAACGCTAAACCTGTCTTAATTTTGGTCTATTTCACTAAAACGTTCTGGGACTATAATCGTATCGATATCGGAGCTGTACACCGAAAAGTTACCCATAATTCCAGGTGGCATATTCGACACCGGGTTTCCGGGCGCTATTGAATTAAAAGAACCATTAATGTTATCGTTTAAGGTTGTAAAAAACTTATACGTTGATTCACTCAAATGCCAAAGCTCGACTACAACTGTATCGCCGGGCGAAAAATTACGGTAATACACCGGCATACTAATAACAGCATCTTTCCCAAACGAATCGTCAATAAGATAATACTCAACACGCTTTGACACACCAATTTTTTGAACAAACAACCTGAAAAAATTATTTTTTCCCGGAGTATCGTCAACCAAAACAAAAGCATTAAGGCTGTCGGCTCCGGAAAATGGATTAGGAACAAATTCTACCTTTTTTATTGGAACTATCGGGGGCATGTTTTCCGAAACAGAAAACGTTTTCTCGGGTGTTTCAATTGTTAACGTGTATTCGTCATTTTCAACTGGAGTAAGGTCGATCGAGTAATACACTTTATTCTCATTAATTTTCAGTTGCTCATAAAAACCCTTATCCGATGTAACCCTAATACTGGCACTACTCAAGCGTTCGAAGTCAGGTTCGCTATAGAAATTCTGACTGTGCGACAACGAAACTATTAAGGCATTGTAATCGTTCGTCAAAACAGCTTCAACCACTAACTGGCTTTCCACTTCGTCAAGGTCGAGTACTACAGGCTCATCGCACGAAACAAATGCGAAAAGAAAAATCATTAGGATGCTGTATATTTTTTTCATTTTTAAAATTTAAAATTCCAACTAATTGAGGGAATGGCCGAAAACAGGTATATCATGGTTGTATGAACCTGCTCGGGATTATCTCTATCTTGCTCAAATACATAGCTATACGGGTTCTTACGCGCATAAGCATTATACACCGAGAAACTCAATTCGGAATGCCTGACTTTGCTTTTCGACAACAACCATGTAGCACCCAAATCCAAGCGATGATAATCGGGCATTCGATAGCCATTTCGCTCGGTGTAGAGGTTTGCAATGGTTCCATCGATATAATATTTACCCGCCGGCAAAGTTACAGCAGTTCCGGTATTATACACCCAATTGGCCGATAAAGTCCAACGAGTCGACCACTTATACATGGCAACCACCGATACATCGTGCAGGCGATCCTGGCGCGAAGGATACCAGTTGTCGTTATTTATTCCTTCGATACGACGTTCCGAACGCGACAAAGTATAAGACACCCACCCTGTGAGTTTTCCCTGTTGTTTTTCAAGCAGCAATTCAACCCCATAAGCATGCCCCTGTCCATACAAAAGTTCGGCTTCTACCCTATCGTTCAGCAACAAACTGGCGCCAGTTTTGTAATCAATTTGATGCTGCATGTTCTTATAATACGTTTCGACAGAAAACCTGTAGCTATGTTCATCAAAATTTCGAAAAAAACCAAAGCTAAGCTGATCGGCCACTTGCGGTTTAATATTCACACTGCTGGGCGTCCAAAAATCGACAGGCGTACCTGCCGAAGCATTTTGCAAAAGATGAATGTATTGCGCCATGCGGTTAAAACCCACCTTAATACTCGTATGATCGTTAAAAACAAATGTGGCACTAAGCCGTGGTTCCCAGTTCAGATACCGATCGTAAACATCGCCCTTTTGATAGCTTAGCGAGTCGAGTACATTGCCCTCGGTATCGAAACGATAATCGTTGCCTTGACCATAGCGTAAAAAATGCGACACTCTCAAGCCATAGTTAATCAATAATTTTTCGCCTACGAGCTGTTCGTTTGAAAGATACAAAGCCATTTCGGTGCCTCTTTTTTCGGGTACATTAATCACAGTAGGTTCGTTCTGCAATGAAACGGTTTCGAGATCTCCCGGTTTAAAAAGATAGTCGTTGGCCTCAACACCGAAATTCAGCGTATTATTAGCATTGGCATACCAGGTAAATTTTTGTTTCAGCGTTCGACCTACAATACCGGCACTTAAATCGAAAGAGAAATCGAAATCGGCATTGGTTTTATAGTTGTAATCGTTCAATATTAACGAAGTATTGCTGAATAATTTCGACGAAAACACGTGTGTATAACGCACTGATGCTACTTTGTTACCCCAATCAAAGCCAAACATCGTAGTTTTAAGTGCATCGCGCCCCAGGTATCCCGAGAGATAAATCCGGTCGCGGCTTCCCATCTCGATATGTGCTTTCATATTAAGATCGTAAAAGTACAGCTTGCTTTCGCGTAAAGTTTCATCTTTCGAAAAAAGCAAAAACAAATCGGCATAGGTACGACGCCCCGAAATCAAGAACGAGCTACCATTTTTCATTAATGGCCCTTCGATGGTAAGCCGGCTCGATATTAAACCAATACCTCCGCTGGCAGCAAAACGTTCCGAATTCCCCTCACGCATGTTTACATCGAGCACCGAAGAGGCGCGTCCGCCATACTGGGCTGGTACTCCTCCCTTGTACAACTTAGCCGAATTTATGGCATCGGAGTTAAAAACCGAAAAGAAGCCCAACAAATGCGAAGGGTTAAACACTGGGGCATTATCAAGCAACACCAGGTTCTGATCGACTTGTCCTCCACGTACAATAAAGCCCGAACTTCCCTCGCCTGCCGAATTTACACCAGGCATAAGCTGAATGGTTTTCAGTATGTCCTGCTCTCCAAAAATAACGGGTATCGATTTTACTATAGCCGGGTCGAGTTTCACCGTTCCCATTTCGGTGCTGGTAATATTCTGGTTAACAGCCTCGGTGCGTACAACAACCTCGTCGAGCTGCTCATCTACAGGAGCAAGGGCAACATTATACGCTTGACTCTCATTAACATCAAAAGCAATTTCTTCACTTCTAAAACCGAGATACGAAAACACAAACGTATATTGTCCTTCTTCAAAACTTAGCGAGTAAAATCCATAAGTATTACTTGCTGTTCCTCTTTTTATCTCTTTAATATATACAGTAGCACCAATCAAATCTTCGCCTGTTTCGGCATTCGTAATCCGCCCCGATAAGGTAACCCGCTGTTGTGAAAAAACCAGGTTGGCCCACAGCACAAACAATAATATCGCCAAAAACTTATACATGCTATTGTTTAAAATTATCATCCAAGAATATAGACAAAACTAAGCACAAAAGGTTGTTACAAAAGGAATTCTTTTCAAAAATATTTGTATTTTTCGATAATTAATTAAAATACAGAAACAAACACCCACTACCATGACTTTTGAAATATGGCATTATTGGTTTATTGCTGCTTTTTTATTCCTGTTACTCGAAATATTTATCCCCGGATTTATTGTAGGCAGTATTGGCCTTGGATGTTTGCTGGCTGCAATAGGTGCTTTTATACACTTACCGCTGTGGTTCAACATTATTCTTTTTATTGCCGGTTTTTTTGTGGGAATAACCATGTTAAAACCCTTGCTGCAAAAGTTTGAACATAAATCGGCTATTAAATTTAATGCCGAAGGGTTAATTGGAAAAAAAGGAAAAGTAATTGAAGAAATAAATACAACTAAAAATACCGGCTGTGTTCGCATCGATGGCGACGACTGGAGGGCAGTTTCGCAAAACGACGAGATAATTGAGACAGGCATCGCGGTTGAAGTTACCGCTATTGAAAGCATTGTGCTTACTGTTCGCACCCATAAAAGCAGCCCATCAACAAGTAACAAAACGTTAAGCGAAAACGAGAAGCCAGTGGAACAAAGTATAAAAAATAACAAGGGCTTGATATTAACTACCGGGAACAAAAAAGAGATTGTATATACCGAAGAAATTGCCTGTTTTTACAGCCAGCAAAAAACCACGTACATAGTAACGCTCGAAGGGAAACAACGTATTGTTGACGAATCACTCGAAAAGGTTGAAGAGCGACTCGAATCGGCTCGATTTTTCAGAGCCAACCGGCAATTTATAATAAGCAACGACCTGATTAAAAGCACGACCAGCCAACCCGACGGGAAACTCGAGGTCAGTCTGAAACCCCTACCCAACCTACCCGTAAGCATTTCGGTAAGCCGGCTCAAATCGCATGCATTTCGGAAATGGTTTCAAAAGCAGGTTTAATTCCCAATTGAATTCGTCGGGTTTTTTATAGCAGTTGGGCAATTTGAAAGCGATTTCGATGCTCAGGCTTCAAAACCCGCCTTACTTTTGAGCCAATGTTCAACTCAAAAATCTATCAATTATGGAATTCGAAATTTGGCATATCTGGTTAATGGTTTCCATAACCTTTTTCATTCTCGAAATATTTATACCCTCTTTTGTGGTCTTCAATTTTGGAATAGGTGCATTGGTTGCCGCCCTGGCAGCAGCTATTGAGCTAAACCTGCAATGGCAAATATTATTTTTCAGTATTGCCACACTTGCCAGCTTCTTTTCGATAAGACCGGTGTTAAAAAAATGGGCATACAAACGTTCGCACGCTGTTCGAACCAACGCCACCGCCTTAATAGGTCGAATTGGCAAGGTTATAGAGACCATTGACACGAAACAAAACACAGGACTGGTAAAAATCGACGGCGACGTATGGCAGGCAAAAACCGACGAAGCTGAGCAGATTAAAATCGGGCAATCGGTTGAAGTTACAGCCATCGACAGCATTGTTTTGCATGTAAAAAGTATTTAAATCATATTTATAAACCATAAAAACGTACACAAATGGACCCAATTTTAATAATTCTTGTATTGGTGGCAATATTTGTAATTGTATTTGCCGCTGCTGGTATTCGTATCGTTCAGCAATCACAAACGATGATTATCGAACGGTTGGGGAAATACCATCGTACCCTCACATCGGGATTCAACATTATCATCCCGATTTTCGACCGACCCCGCCAGATTATATGGCGCTACACCCGCGAAGATTTCGACGGGCGAAACGTTGTTACCTTCAAAACCCGCGACAAAGTTGACCTGCGGGAAACCGTTTACGATTTTCCACGTCAGAATGTAATTACCAAAGATAATGTGGGAACAGAGATAAACGCGCTCCTTTATTTCCAGGTAATGGATCCGGTAAAAGCCATTTACGAAATCGAAAACCTTCCCAATGCCATCGAAAAACTCACGCAAACCACTCTGCGTAACGTTATTGGCGAAATGGATCTCGATGACACGCTCTCATCGCGCGACACCATCAACAGCAAACTGCGTATTATACTCGACGACGCAACCAATAAGTGGGGTGTTAAAGTGAACCGCGTAGAGCTGCAAGACATAAACCCACCACGCGACATTCGCGATGCAATGGAGAAACAAATGAGAGCCGAACGCGACCGCCGGGCAAAAATTCTCGAAGCAGAAGGCTTGAAAAAAGCCCAGATACTCGAGGCAGAAGGTTTTAAAGAATCGGAAATTAATCGAGCCGAGGGCGAAAAACGAGCCGCTATTTTAAGTGCCGAGGGCGAAGCCGAAGCACGGATAAAAGTAGCAAAAGCTGAGGCAGAAGCCATTAACAAAATAAAAGAAGCTGTAGCATCGGCCGGCGACCCCATACAATATATAGTAGCCATTAAGTACATCGAAACGCTTGATAATATGGTTAAAGGTGAAGACACCAAAACCGTATATATGCCCTACGAAGCTACCGGGGTACTTTCGTCGATTGGCGGCATTAAAGAGTTACTTACTGCAAAATAGCAACGGATATTTGACAAAAAAAACGAGGTTGTCATAAATGGCAGCCTCGTTTTTTTCAGTAATTACCATTCAATCAGAACGTCCACTCGATACCAACATTTACGTTAGCACGTTGCATTGCCATGTCATTCTGCTTGTAAAAGCGGGTAAAGAAGCTGGTATATTCAGGCGAAACAGTAATTCCAAGTTTCTCGTTAACATTGTATTTAAAAATGAAACCACCAATTGCACCAGTCATGACCGATTTATGCACATAACGGCCAGAACCACCAAAATATCTCAAATCCGATTTTGAACCATCATTCCGATAAGTACGAATATAATCGCCGGCAGTAAATTCAAGGCGCAAACCTGTTGTAATATAGGTGTCAAAATTTTTAATACTGAACAAACGATAATCGAAACGCGGGTTTAGGTTGAGATTATTAACTGAAATTTTAGAGTAGTCGATATCCAAATCGTTACCAGTATATGCAAAGTCGCGTTCAAAGCTAATGTTTACATACTTTAATTCAACGCGGGCACGAATACGTTCGCCAAATTCCAACCCCACATCAACGCCCACATTAAAATCGGGAATCTGATTCATGTTATCGGCGCCATCAATATCAACCAGGTACGCTGAGTTGTAATCGTAACCGGCATTTACACCCAATGTCATGTTATTTTGAGAAAAAGCTCCCAGGGTAAAGGCCGTCAAAATCGTCAGTACTAATACTATTCTCTTATTCATATTAAAAGTTTTTGTTTATTTTTTCAATAATTCAACACATAACGGTTAAGCGCATAAAATATCTAATACGACACTGGCAAAAATATGCAATTATATAGTTAACGCTCATTAAAGGGCTACAAATTTAGTTAAATAATGCGCCTAATCAATTTTTCGTTTAAGGAACCAATAATCGTGAAACGATAAGGCAATCGAAAACTTTGCATAGCGTTGGCGAACCAAGCCTGCACCTACATGACCTTGTTGCCCTGCCTCTACACTTACATTAATGGTTGAGCGCGAACGCTGTATCGGGAAACCTGCACCTAAAGTCAGGCGCATATCGGTTACATGGTAATTTCGAACAGTAAAATATCCATTATCGTAACGAAAACCAGCTCTAAAAGCACAACGGTCGAAATAGTCAAGTGAGTTCTGCGAAATGCGTTCAACCCCAAAAGAATAAATCTGACGGTCGGTATAATCGCCGCCGTTAGCCGCCCACATTTCGGCATTGTAATCGGCTGTTGCCAGGTACTTTCCCTGCCAGGTATAGCTAACACCAACTCCATACGATTGTGGAATATTCAATGGATCAATACGCGGATCGTCGGCAAAAACTGTCGATACGGTTGAACCATAATACTGATTTACGGTATAATCCGATTCGCCAAAAAACACATGCCCCGGACTATATACAGCACCAACAATCAGTTGTGAACCTTTATCGCCTATATTGCCTAAATACTGAAACCCGGGCATAAGAGACACACCTGAGTATCTTGATGTAGTGTTAAACTCGGTGAAATTTCGGCCACTAACTGACGAATAGGTTTCACGATCCTGGTTAATTGAGCCATAATAAAAAGCAAATTCATTACCTATAGAAAAATTCTCACTTATTTTAAAGGCAAGGCCATAAAACATTTTATTGATAGCCCCATAACCTTTCCAATTTGTAAACATCAAACTATTATTGCCCTGAACCGATTTACTCGTTTGAAAATAGTAGCCTATGTCGGAGTATGGCATAATGCCATAACTTGCCATAAAGCGATTAGAGTAGCGGTGGCCTAAAGCCACATGCGATAAATTTCCATCGGTATAGTGGTTATCCTGTTCCAACGATTTACTTTGTGTGCGTTTAACAAAAACGCCTGTTTCGAACAAGAAAGAAAGACTGTCGATAGCTGTTAACGATGCCGGGTTTTTCAAATTTAGAGCGTTTTGGCTTCGCAATGCAAAACCGGTACTTCCCAAACCCAGGTTTCGGCCATAAGCCACATTCGA
>JAFGGY010000174.1 GCA_016930365.1 Prolixibacteraceae bacterium
AAGCCTTTTTATTGGTGGACTTAGTGGCTTAGCGGGATTATTAATTAATGCTACATAATTCATACAATAGCACGTTAGATAAAAGACGTGAGACATGAGATTTTGTTTGTAATAAATTAGATATCAGCAATTTAAGCTATTAAAACAGCAGGACGCAAACAACTCACTGTTAACGACTTAAAAAAAATAGTAACGAACTTTTGATTGTATTATTTTGTAATAAAAAAAATCGTATGCAGGTAAAAGAATGGATTAAAAACGCTATAAAATCTGAAGAAAACGAGAAATATCTCGAAAATGGGCGCGATTTTATCAACGAAGATGCTTTGCATAAAGCCTTACACGAAAACATATCGCCATCGGATCAAGAAATACGCCGGATAATTGCAAAAGCCAAATCGATAAAAGCGCTCAACATTGACGAAACAGCCAAGTTGTTGCATGTGAACAACCAAAATCTATGGAACGAAATATTTACAGCAGCACTCGAAATAAAGCGCAAAGTTTACGATAACCGCATCGTATTTTTTGCACCGCTGTATTGCTCGAATCTATGCGTAAACAACTGTGCATATTGCGGTTTCCGTTCTGAAAACAAAGAAGAAAAACGACGCATTTTAACCATTCCCGAAGTTAAAACCGAAACCCGGCACGTACTAAACAACGGTCATAAGCGCATGATAATGGTTTACGGCGAACATCCGCAAAGCGATGTCAACTACATGATCGAAACCATTAAAGCCGTGTATTCGGTTGAAGAAAAAACCCCAAAAAGCGGCCGCCCCACATCCATCAGGCGGGTAAATGTTAATGCTGCTCCATTGAGCATTGGCGATTTTAAAAAACTGAAAGAATGCGGCATTGGTACCTATCAGGTATTTCAGGAAACTTACCACAAAGAAACGTACCGCAAAGTACATCCGCAAAACACCCTAAAAGGCGACTACAATTGGCGACTTTACTCGCTGCACCGTGCACAGGAAGCCGGAATTGACGATGTAGCCATTGGCGCATTGTTTGGATTATACGACTGGCGATTCGAAGTACTCGGGTTGGTTGCCCATGCTGCCAACCTGGAGAAACACTTTGGTGTAGGGCCTCATACCGTTTCGGTACCACGATTAACACCTGCCATTGGTTCGCAACTTAGCACCCAGTCGAAATACATTGTAAACGACAACGATTTTAAAAAGCTGGTGGCCGTTCTTCGCTTAGCTCTCCCCTATCCCGGATTAATTATCACCGCTCGTGAGCAACCGGCAATTAAACGCGAAGTGATAAAATTAGGCTGCACACAAACCGATGCTTCAACCAAAATTGGCATTGGTGCTTACCAGGAATGTGTTGACAACGACACCAAAAAATCGGAACAATTTACCATTGGCGACCCACGCAGCCTCGATGATATTATTAAAGAAGTTGCCGAAATGGGAATGATATCATCGTTTTGCACAGCTGGTTACCGCTGTGGACGCACCGGCGAAAAAATAATGGGCATGTTGAAACATTGTGTCGAAGGTAAATTTTGCAAGCTGAATGCTGTACTAACCTATCGCGAATACCTCGACGATTACGCCTCGCCCGAAACAAAAGCTATAGGCGAAAAACTGATTGAAAAAGAAATCGGGGAAATCAAATCACAACATTATTTCATGAAAAATAACGGTAAAATCTTCAATGATTTCATGCGCAATTACGAACAGATTAAAGGAGGAGCACGAGATATTTATATCTAAGGTTCGACTACCAATTTAGTGGATGAAAGTGTAGTGTTGCATTTTTAACCGTCCCATATCATTTTCTTGATATTCTAAAACAAATTAATTATTTTTGACGTTAGTAACGTAAGGCGACAGTATGATTATTTCGTTGGGGTCAAGAGAAACTGAAAAAATTTGGAATGGAGAGCGTATAAAAAAGATACCGATTGAAGTTCAACAAATTGGTCGGAGAAAATTAAGGATGCTTAATAATTCTCAAAATTTATCTGATTTGAGAATCCCTCCATCAAATGAACTCGAAAAATTACAAGGTTCAGATTTTTACAGTATCCGAATTAACATCCAATGGAGAATTGTATTTCAGTGGATTGACAATAACGCACACGATGTTAAAATACTGGATTATCATTAAAAAAAGTAGATTAGAAAAATGAACAGATTATCAAATATTCACCCCGGAGAGATTTTATTTGAGGAGTTTTTAAATCCGCTTAAGATAACGGCATACAGGTTATCTAAGGACACAGATATTCCACAGACCCGGATTTCTCAAATTATTAAGGGAAAAAGAAGAATTACTGCTGACACAGCGCTCAGATTGGCATCGTACTTTGGAACAACAGCTAAATTCTGGCTTGGATTGCAGGATGATTACGATATTGAAGAAGAGCGAGAAAGCAAAAATGATATTTTGACTAAAATAAAGAAAAACGCTCCTCAATACACTTGATGTTTTTAATATATTTTCGGCTTATCAAAAAAACACAAACTATCAATTCTTGAAAATAAAACTCAGCAAATAAACAAATAATGAACAACAACGATTGGAAAGAACGACTGGGGGTTGTTTTCTCGACAAACCCCGAATTCGATTACGATAAAGAAAGTGAAACAGAAGAAGAAACCTTACCATCGCAACAACAAAACCTGCGTGTAATGCTCGACAAAAAGCAACGTAAAGGGAAAAAAGTAACTCTTGTAACAGGTTTTGTAGGCTCAACCGATGATCTAAAAACACTTGGAAAACTCTTAAAAACCAAATGCGGTGTTGGCGGATCGGCCAAAGATGGCGAGATTATTATACAGGGCGATTTCAGGGACAAAGTTGTTGAAATACTTCAAAAAGAAGGATATAAGGTTAAGCGTTCGGGGGGATAAAAATACAGTCATGCAGGTATTTAAGCGTGAACAGGTAAAACTACACCCATCATTTTCTGCATATATAGTCATTGCTAAAAATCCGGAATACTACGTTGCGCTCATCTTACTTGCCATTCATCCCGATGAACTTCGAAACTCCTGACATTTAGCTTACTACAAACAAAAAAAGCCTCATGTTTCATGTCTATAATCTAAGGTACTATTGTTTTTCCTGATTCGATTATTAATTCCATTAAGAATCTGTTCCTTCATAAAAAATGCCCATTTCATTGCAGCATATTCGTCCTCGGTACACTTTTCCTTGCATTGAATTATTGTCTCTCTTGTTTTTTTGAACACCAATTTAATTTTATCGCAAGGGTAAAAATCACATTCGCCGCAATTATTCTTATTTATTAGATTATCGCAAGCCAATAAGCCAAAACTACATTGTTTATCCGTACTACACCCCTTACATCTCATATCTTCCGGGGGCAAAATTGAACTCCTAAATCCCAATCGATACCACAATCGGGCTAATTTGCTTAGGTGCTCCAAATCATTATTAATGGTTGCAACATATCGTGGACAATCGTATCCACCCCACGAACTCCATCATTGCTGATTGCTCGAGGCTCGGTAACTTTACCTCAAAAATTTTATGGATAAAAAAACACAA
>JAFGGY010000175.1 GCA_016930365.1 Prolixibacteraceae bacterium
TATGGCTCCAGAATCGAAATTCCGGAAGGGGCATTGAGCGAAGATGTGAAAATCGAAATTACTGATGGAAGTCGCGAATATATTGATGGACAAGATGTTCAACTCATAAAATTTTTACCGGAAGGTTTGGAGTTTATGAAACCAGTTATTATTGGGTTGCCCTGGCCATCGAATAATCAAAACGCTTTAAACTCCCGAAACTATTACGTAAACAAAGAAGAGTACACCATCGAAGAGTTGGAAGTAGCCGATTTAGATGCCGAAAATAAAATCACCTACTCCAACATAAATCATTTCAGTTCATTCTATAACAGACCGCAATCTTATACCATCCACAGGTCGGCAATGATTGACAACAACGAAATTATGGCTTTGGCTAATCTTTACACGCCGCTGAGCAATATCGTTCCAAAAGACGAAGAAAGTCTGTATGCAAATGCAGAAGATATTATTTTAAATAATCCGCAGGGTACTGAATGTATGGTTCGCTTAAACTTTGATTTATTTATGAAGGAAAGAGGAGGCCGAGATGCTTCGGGGAGAGATTATTACTATTTAAGGCATAAGGCACGACAGCAACTCTATGTTAAATACAAACAAACATCCGGAACATGGGAGGTAACCATAGTCAGATACAACAACCCATCTATCAGTTCAAACGTTCCGGTTGAAATTTACAAAAAGACCGGATTAACACAAGAACAACTAATTAGCGACTGGTTAAGTGGTTTCCCGCTTGTAGCCCGATTTACATCATCATGCTTTAATGATCCCAATATTGAGATTAGCAGCGATAATGAATTTGACATAAGTGTTAACTGGACATTAGTTAAAAGGGTTCATAGGAATTTTGACCAAGACACTTGGACATGGGGATATTCTCGATATACTGAGTTGGTAAGCAAAAATGAATTAAACGCGTACGAAAACGATGCAAATAAGAATAATATTGATGATAATTATGAGCTTGACAACAACCCACCACTATTACCATCAAACCCTCAGCCACAAAACTTTGCAACGAACATTCCTGTCAATACTCAATTATCATGGGAATGTTCGGATCCAGATGGAGATGTTCTTTTTTTCAGTATTCGTTTTGGCACGAACAACCCACCCCCATATAAAGGCTATGTCGAAAATATTTTCACATACGACTTACCAGAACTAGAAAAGGAACAGAACTATTACTGGCAAATCGAAGCTACTGATGAACATGGTGCAATTACAACCGGACCGATATGGGAATTTACTACTGAATTAGAAAGCACCTCTTCGGTAGGTTGTGGTGGAATAACAACAGTAGAATACGAAGGAAAAACATATCATACAGTAGAAATCGGAGACCAGTGTTGGTTAAAAGAAAATCTGGATGTTGGCCAAATGATCGCTTCTTCGGCAGAACAAACAAACAATAACATTATCGAAAAATATTGTTACTCCGACGATGAAACAAATTGTAACCAGTATGGAGGCTTATACCAGTGGGATGAATTAATGCAATACTCAACCAAAGAAAAAACAAAAGGAATTTGCCCAACAGGTTGGCATGTAGCCTCATCCGACGAATGGAAAGTTCTTGAAGGCTTTGTCGATACGCAGTATGGCATTGGCGACAACATTTGGGATAATTCAGAGTGGCGTGGATATGATGCAGGTAAAATTCTAAAGTCGGCATCCGGGTGGTTCTTAGATTCAAATGGCACTGATGCTTACGGTTTTTCGGTTTTTCCATCGGGCTATTATAGCCCACAAACAGGTTTCAGCGATAAAGACGTAGGTGCTTTTATCTGGAACTCAAATGCAAATGCCCGCTTTTTTGCATTCAACAACGACCAAATTTCTTTAAAATGGTCAAACAAAAAAGAAGGATATGCGGTAAGATGCATTAAAGATTAAGCTATTCATCACAAAGCAACCTAAAGCATTTTATCAATGCCCAATCCAAACAGGGCAAAATCGTATTTCACCGGGTCGCGTGGGTCGAATTGCCGCAACGTAGCGGTAAGTTCCTCTACCGATTGCCAGTCGTTTTGATTTCGCCTTAATAGACCCAGCTCGCGCGATACAGAGCCCGTATGCACATCAAGGGGCATCATCAAAGCCGAGGCCGGGATGCCGTGCCACAAGCCAAAATCAACGCCGCGCCCATCGTCTCTGACCATCCAGCGCAGAAACATGCACAACCTTTTGGCTGCCGATTTTTGTGCAACATTGGCCACATGTTTTTCGCTACGTTTTAAATGAGGCAAAGAAAGAAAAATCGATCGAAAATGAATCAGGGCATCAAACAGGCTGCCGCCAGCGCGGTAACCATCGGTAAAAACTGTTTCAAGCCCCTTATGCTGACGGTAAATGTTTTGCAGCGATTGAAGAAAAAACTTAGCATCGTTACCGTTAAAGGTGCGGTGTACAAAATGGTTGAAAGCTTGGAAATCGTTTTCTGTAGCATTTAAAATAAATTCATGAGGGAAATAGCCCATCTCTTTCATCAGCAGGTTGGCATTGCGGATAATCGATTTCCGGTTGCCCCATGCAATAACAGCCGACAGAAAAGCAGCAATTTCAATATCCTCCTTCTTGTCAAACTGATGAGGAATTGAAATGGGATCATCGGCAATAAATTCTGGTACATTGTAACGTTCGTAGCTGGTATCAAGAAGTTCTTTTAGTGCGTCTTGGTTCATTTCAAAATTACCCCATCCTTTATTTCAAAAATTACATCGCTCATTTGGGCAAAATCGCGGTCGTGGGTAACAATCACAAGGGTAATTCCATATTCGTCGCGCAACGAAAAGAATAAGTCGTGCAGCTCGTCCTGGTTTTTGCTATCGAGGTTTCCGGTGGGTTCGTCGGCAAAAATAACGGCGGGGTTATTAATCAAAGCCCGGGCAACAGCTACCCGCTGTTTTTCTCCGCCCGAAAGCTCGTTTGGTTTATGATGAAGCCGGTCGTTAAGGCCTAAAAAACCAAGCAACTCGCGCGCCCTGTTTTCAACTTCAAGCTTACTTTTGCTGCCAATGTATCCCGGCAGGCATACATTTTCGAAAGCCGAAAACTCGGGCAGCAAATGATGAAACTGGAAAACAAAACCAATGCTTTCGTTTCGGAAAGCAGCCAGTTCGCGCTCACTCATTCCCAAGGGATTTTTGCCATCGATGTGTAAACTTCCACAATCGGGACGGCTCAGTGTTCCCAATATCTGGAGCAGGGTGGTTTTACCCGCACCACTAGTCCCTACTATCGATACAATTTTCCCCTTTTCAATTGTCAGGTCAACACCTTTCAGCACCTTGAGTGCTCCAAACGATTTGGTTATGTTTTCAGTAATAATCAAAACACGCTATTTAAAAATTAGTACTATATACACCACATACATCACTACAAGAATTCCGCCTTCTGTTCGCGAAATACGGCTTCCGGTAATTCCCTTATAAATTTTCACCAAGCCTTGTTTTTGTTTTATCCCTTGCCCAATTTCCTTCCAGGGCAAAATAAACACAAACAAAAGAATAAAGAATAAAAGCATGAAATTGAGGTCGATGGCAAATTCTGAAAAGTTGAAATCGATAACATGAACACCCGAAGAGATGCCAATAACGGCAAAAACATTAAAAATATTGGATCCCACAATATTACCCACCGAAATGTCCGTTTCTTTTTTCAGCGCAGCAATTACCGAGGCTGTTAACTCGGGCACACTGGTTCCGAAAGCCACAATGGTTATCGAAATAATGCGTTCGCTCACACCCATACTTGCAGCCATGACAGAAGCTCCGTTTACCAAAAATCGCGAGCCCAGCGCCAGTCCTCCCGAAGCCAGCACCACAATACCGATGTAAACCCAAATCGGCAATTTGTTCGATGGTTTTGGAATGCTAATACTTATCGGAAAACGCTTCGAGCTACGTATCGAGCTTATAATAAACCATATAAGCAATACAAAAAGAGCTACCCCTTCGAACGTACCAACCCGATTATTCAACATAGTAAGGTATAAGGCAATGCCTGCAATGAGCATTACCGGCCAGCTTCGTTTTATGGTTTGCTGAGCCACCGGCATAGGAAGAATAATGACTGTAATACCCAGCACCAGGGCTATATTGGCTATATTTGAGCCAATTACATTACCAAGAGCTATTTCGGGATGCCCGGTTATTGCGGCATCGAGGCTAACAATCAACTCGGGAGCCGAAGTGCCAAATGCGACCACCGTTAGTCCAATTACCAACGACGATATTTTAAAATGGTTCGCAATGGCTGTTGCTCCTTTCACCAGATAATCGCCACTAAAAACCAGCACCAGAATACCGAGCAACAACTCTCCCAAACTCATCAATAATGCATTATCCATCAATCGTCTTTTTTATCCGTTTTGTTATCATCGTCTTTCAAATGATATATTTCATCGTTCACCGCTTTGCTTATGTCGTCAACATCTTTTCGCAGTTCGGAAGTCGATTGATTAAACTCCCGTTTAATATCGTTGCTTGCTTTACGAAACTCGTTTACGCCCTTACCCAGTGTGCGCGCAATTTCGGGTATAGCTTTTGCTCCAAAAAACAAAAGTACCAAAACCAGCACCACCAATATCTCCTGTCCGCTTATAAACAATACAAACATATCACATACAATTTAGCACACAAATTTACAGGAATATGCGAGACTTCAACTTTTTAGGCGCACAAAAAAAGCCGTTTCGCAAAATCGGGAAACGGCTTTTATCATGAAACAAAAATTAAAATCTTTAGTCGCTTAACGAGTAACGTTTAAATTCGGTTACGGTTAAGTCTTTATCGGTACTCTGAAGATATTGCTTAATGGTTTGCTTATTGTCTTTAACAAAAGACTGGTTTAACAAGGTGCTTTCGTTAAAAAATTTAGTCAAAGCGCCTTGTGCAATTTTATCAAGCATATTTTCAGGTTTACCTTCCTGACGGTATTTTTCTTTTGCGATTTCGAGTTCTTTTTCAACCACATCGGCCGGAACATCACTTTTATCAACAGCAATTGGAGTCATGGCTGCAATTTGCATTGCCACATCCTTAGCCACTTGCTCATCGATATTTGCTTTGTTAAAACCGGCAATAGTAGCCAGTTTGTTTCCGGGGTGAATGTATGCTACCACGCTTTCGGCCATTACGGTTTCGAAATAGCTTAATTCAAGCTTTTCACCAATAATACCGGTTTGCTCAATAACATGCTCTTCAATGGTACGTCCGTCGTTCATTTTGAGCGTTTTCACTTCGTCGAGTGTTTTTGCATCGCTGGCAAGTGCCGTATCAAGCATTTTGCCGGTAAGCTCAACAAAACCGTCGTTTTTAGCAACGAAATCGGTTTCGCAGTTGAAAACTAAAATCCCGGCTTTATTGCCATTAACTTTACCCAGTACAACACCTTCCGATGCTTCGCGGTCGGCACGCTTATTGGCAATTGCTTTTCCTTTTTCGCGGATGATTTGAACAGCAGCGTCAAAATCTCCGTTGGTTTCGGTCAGGGCTTTTTTACAGTCCATCATTCCGGCACCGGTTGCTTTACGCAACTTCATTACATCTGAAGCAGAAATAGACATTATTTCAATATTTTTGAGATGATTCAAATAAATAATTATTCAGCTGACTCAGCTTCTTCGGCAGCACCTGCTTTATTTTCTTCAGGTTTTGCTTTTTTAGCAGCCGATTTTTTAGCTTTTGGCTTGGCTTCTTTTTTCGAAGCAGTTTCTTTATCCTTTTCGGCTTTACGCTCGCCAAGTCCTTCGCCAATTGCATCGCACATTTCCTGAACAATCAGTTTGATTGAGTCAGAAGCATCGTCGTTTGCCGGAATGACAAAATCTAACCCTTCGGGGTTCGAGTTTGTATCAACCATAGCAAATACAGGAATACCCAAACGTTGAGCTTCGCGAACAGCAATTTTCTCTTTCATTACGTCAACTATAAACAATGCAGCCGGCAAACGGGTAAGGTCGGCAATTGAGCCCAACATTTTTTCCAATTTGGCACGCTGGCGTGTAATTTGCAGTTTTTCGCGTTTCGACAGGTTATTCCAATTGCTTGGGTCTTTCGACAACTTATCGATAGAGCTCATTTTCTTAACCGCTTTACGAATGGTAGGGAAGTTGGTTAACATACCTCCCGGCCAACGTTCAGTAACGTAAGGCATACCTATTTCGGTAACAATATCAGAAACGATTTGTTTTGCCTGTTTTTTAGTGGCTACGAAAAGAATTTTGCGACCCGAACGTGCAATTTGCTTTAAAGCATTAGCTGCTTCGTCCATTTTAACAGCAGTTTTCTGCAGGTCGATAATGTGAATTCCGTTTTTCTCCATAAAAATGTACGGAGCCATGTTCGGATTCCATTTGCGTTTAAGGTGTCCAAAGTGAACACCAGCTTTTAATAAATCTTCAAATTGTGCTTTTGGCATACTACTTTTTTGTTTACATTCTGTTTGCTCAACCCGATGGTAGTCGCTTAAACACGAATCGACCGGGTTTAGATACTAAACAAAATATGATTTGACAATAAATATTAACGTTTTGAGAACTGGAAGCGCTTCCTTGCTTTTGGTTGTCCGGGTTTCTTACGTTCAACCTCTCGTGGGTCACGAGTCATGAAGCCTGCTTTTTTCAGTGCGGGTTTGTTTTCGGCGTCGATTTTCACCAAAGCTCTCGAAATAGCCAGACGTAAGGCTTCGGCCTGGCCGTTTAAGCCACCGCCATCGAGGTTTACTTTAATATCGTACTGACCGGCAACCTCTAAAAGATTGAGGGGTTGCATAACTACATACTGAAGTGTTTTCTGTGGGAAATACGTCTCTAAATCCCTTTTGTTTATGGTGATCTTACCACTACCGTCTGAAACATAAATACGGGCAATGGCGCTTTTTCTTCTACCTAATGCGTTTATTGTATCCATTATTTAATGCTGTTTAAGTCAATAACTTTTGGTTTTTGTGCCTCATATTTGTGCTCCGGTCCAACCACTACTTTCAGGTTGCGGAAAAGCTCACTACCCAAACGATTTTTGGGCAACATGCCTTTAACGGCTTTTTCAACCAGGCGTTCGGGATATTTTTTCAATATCTCTTCCGGGTTTTGAAAGCGCTGTCCTCCGGGATAACCCGAGTGACGCACATACTGCTTATCGGTTAATTTTTTACCGGTTAACACTACTTTTTCAGCATTGATAACAATTACATTGTCACCACAATCAACATGAGGAGTAAAGCTTGGCTTGTGCTTTCCTCTCAATATGGTTGCTACTTTGGTTGCCAAACGGCCTAATACCTGACCTTCGGCATCTACCACAACCCACTCTTTGTTTACAGTGGCCTTGTTGGCCGATACGGTTTTGTAACTTAATGTATCCACTTGAACTACAAGTTTTTAAATGTCCTACATAATATTTTCGCCTCGCTTTATTAAGGTATGTCGCCTGTAACTTGCCGCTCAAAAAGTTGTTTTAGCGCCAGCTTATCTACAACTTCTTTATTGCGCTTAATAATCAACAAATTACCACACCGCGAGAACGGTAATTAATCGGGACTGCAAAAGTATTTTCTTTTTTTTTAAAAACAAATGCTTTTTTAAAATAATCGCATCTAAATCAGCTTTTTTAGTTCCTTTTTAAAATTCCATTCCTTAATTTTTATTGTTATCGCTTTCTGTGAATATCTTTGCACCCTGTAAAAATCAAAAATGACTGTAAACAGCTACATCAAAATAATTAAAACGAAACTTTCTGATTTGTTTCCCGAAGGTGAAGCAAACGCATTGGTGGCTATTATTTTCAAACAGGGTTGCAACTATTCGGCTCACGATCTGATTTTGCATGCCGCTGACCCCCTTCAACCAAAAACCTCAGAACACATCAACAGGGTGGTTGATCGCTTACTCAAGCACGAACCCATTCAGTATATTTTTGGCGAAACCGAATTTTATGATCTAACTTTCAGCGTTTCGCCCGATGTGCTAATTCCCCGCAACGAAACCGAAGAGCTTGTACATTATATTATAAAGGAAAACCCCGGATTTGAAGGGAGAATACTGGACATAGGCACCGGCAGTGGATGCATTGCCATAAGCCTGAAGAAACATCTGCCAAAAGCACAGGTGTCGGCTTGCGACATTTCGACAAAAGCTTTGGAAATAGCTCGCCGTAACGCTCAACTCAACATGGCTGATATTGCATTTTTTCAACTTGACATTCTAAAACCAGAAAACCATACCCGTCAATACGACCTTATTGTGAGTAATCCGCCCTACGTAACTGAAAAAGAAAGAAGCCTTATGGCGAAAAATGTGCTCGATTTCGAACCCGAAACAGCGCTGTTTGTCCCCGACAATCATCCCCTGGTTTTTTACGAGGCTATAATGAAATTTGCCGGACAACATTTGAGCAATAATGGGGTAGTATGGTTTGAGATTAACGAAGCTTATGCCAGCCAAATGAACGACTTGCTGAACGAATATCATTTTTCGTGTATGGTTTTCACCGACATCAACAATAAAAAAAGAATGGTACGTGGCCAAAAAAAATAGCCGCAGAATACCACGGCTACTACTATTATAAAGAGAGAAGGGATTTTGTATTTTAAACCAACACCGATTCTTTTTGTGCTAAAGCGGCAAGAGCTTCTTCTTTGGTATTACAAACAACTACATTTCGTCCGGTAAGTTTAATGAAGGTTTTGTAAAAAATTTGCATCATACCACGCATGCCAATAACAGCACTTGCCTTTACGTATGGATTGTTCCCTTTTACGTAATTCACAAAAAGATTAAAAATGTCAGTATTAAAATACATATCCTCGAGATTTGTAATGGTTACCAGCGATTTTGGTAAGGCTTTATGAATAAAATGCTCAAAATATTCTACTTGTTCCTTTACTTCTTCTTTCTTTTTCAATCCCGAAAAATCGAGATAAATAATTTTTTGTGAGCCTACAATAATTGTTTCCGGTGTCTTCATCATTCAATTCTTTAAAAGGTTATTGATTATTCAGTCAGCAATTTACGACTAATGCTATCTAAAATGAATAGTAAATGTGTGAACGGTAGAAAATACTTCGTAAAAAGCTGACTTTTGTTAGTAAACGCCTAAAAATTGAACAGAAATGCCCGGAAACTCGCATCTGTTTTACTTAGAATAAAACTAAATTGTAACAATTGTGACACAAACATGAATAGAGAATGATGCAAAAAACAATAAAAATTCTTAGCTTGTAGCTGCATTTTCAATGTACTGTGCTATGAAAATTATCAACAATTTTATACCACCCGACAAATGGAAAATCCCTGTAATTATCTTACTGGGCATTTTTACCGGCCTAGGTGCTTATACATTTAAGCTTTCGAAAGCACACTCGTACCTTGGCAACAAACCCGAAACCTGTGTAAACTGCCACATCATGGCACCTCAGTACGCTACATGGAACCACAGCAGCCATCGCGAATGGACCAATTGCAACGATTGCCATGTTCCGCACGATAACAAGTTTAACTACTATTACTTTAAAGCGAAAGACGGTCTCCGGCATTCAACCATGTTTACACTCCGACTCGAACCACAAGTTATTACCATAAAAGAAGAAGGTCGAAAAGCTGTACACAACAACTGCATACGTTGTCACGAATACCTGTTAACCGACAATAAAATGAATCAGCGTTCGGAAACATTTCAGCACCTGCGTAATAACGACCGCGACTGTTGGGAGTGTCATCGTGAAGTACCACACGGAAGGGTTCGCAGTTTGTCGAGTGTACCCAATGCCCGGGTTCCTGTGCCTCCAAGCCCTGTACCCGACTGGCTCAAAAAAGTAATCGAATAAAAACCAAAAAAGCATACTTATGAAACCACTTACTCAATTAATAAAAGAAAAACCGGCTATTGGATGGATTTTATTCCTGGCTACTGTTGTGGTTGTTTTTGTGCTCGGACTATTGGCCTCAACTATTGTTGAACGCCGGGCTGAAGCTGTTTTTGTTTATACTCCCGAAGTGAAACATTCGCAATTTGAACCCCGCAACGAAGTATGGGGGCAAAACTTTCCGCGCGAGCACCAATCGTTTCTACAAACCGAAGACACTACCTTCCGCAGTATGTTTAACGGCTCGGCTACCATCGACATGCTGGAGGTTGACCCACGACTGGTGGTTCTATGGGCAGGATACAGTTTCTCCAGAGATTACGACCAGGCACGAGGGCACATGCACGCCATTGAAGATATTCGTAACATATTACGCACCGGAGCCCCTATGAACGGTGAAGGAAATATGCAGCCCAATACATGCTGGACTTGTAAAGGCCCCGATGTGCCACGTCTTATGAACGAAATAGGGGTAGCTGAATTTTACAAAGGCAACTGGGAAGACAAAGGGCACGAAATAGTTAATCCCATTGGCTGTGCCGATTGCCACGATGCCGAAACAATGAACTTGCGCATTTCGCGACCCGCATTAATTGAAGCGTTCGAACGGCAGGGAAAAGACATTACCAGGGCTTCGCACCAGGAAATGCGTTCGCTGGTATGTGCGCAATGTCATGTTGAATACTATTTCAACAAAAAACGATACGAAGGGGTGCAATACCTCACCTTTCCGTGGGACAACGGCCATAGCGTTGAAGCGATGGAAAAATATTACGACGACATGGAATTTGCCGACTGGACACACCAACTTAGTCGTGCACCCATGCTTAAGGCTCAACACCCGGGATACGAAATATACAGCACAGGTGTTCATGCCAGCCGTGGTGTTTCGTGTGCCGACTGCCACATGCCTTACATGAGCGAAGGTGGCCAAAAATTTACCGACCATCACATACAGAGCCCGCTAAACAATGTTCACAATTCTTGTCAGGTTTGTCACCGCGAAGAAACTGAAAAACTGGTGAATGATGTTAATGAGCGTCACAAGCGCGTTATCGAAAGCCGCGACAACTTAGAGAAACAAATCGTAAGCGCACACGTCGAAGCTAAGGCAGCCTGGGATAAGGGTGCAACCAACGAACAAATGAACGATATCTTAACCGGCATTCGGCATGCGCAATGGCGTTGGGATTATTCGGCCGCCAGCCACGGAGCTTCGTTCCACTCGCCGGTTGAAACCAGCAGGGTAATTGCTTCAGGCATGGATATTATCCAGGATACACGCTTGAAACTGGCTCGCGTACTGGCCGACCTGGGGCACAACGAAGCCATTCCTTACCCCGATATTTCGACCAAAGCTAAAGCCCAGGTATTTATCGGTCTCGACATGAAGAAACTAAAACAGGAAAAGCAACAATTTCTCGATGAGATTGTACCCACCTGGGATAAAAAAGCAACCGAAAGAGAAGCAACATACGAAACAACTCAACTTTAATTTTGCGACTCTATATTTATGAAACGAGCATGTAAAACGATCGCATCCAAGAGGATGATTAAATTCATGCGAGTTCCCCCGAAAAATCGGGGCAGGCTATACGATACCATAA
>JAFGGY010000176.1 GCA_016930365.1 Prolixibacteraceae bacterium
GACGTGCACCATATTGGGGATCAAATCCTTTTTTGGCGATATAGCTTTTAGCTGCTGTAGAAATTTTCAATTGGTAATTCAGGCTGCGAACCCGTTGGAATAAGCCAGCCAATTCAATATCGATAATTTTATTGATATCGTTCTCTGTTAGCGGATTAAACATTACAACATCGTCAACTCGATTTAAAAACTCAGGGGCAAAAGCTTTTTTTAGTGCTTTTTGAATAACATGGTTTGCCTGTCCGGGGTCTGATGAATTAGGAGCTGTAAAACCAACACCACGACCAAAATCGCTCAATTGGCGCGAACCAATATTTGAGGTCATTATTACAATGGTATTTTTAAAATCAACTCTTCGTCCCATACTATCGGTCAAACGTCCCTCGTCCATCACCTGTAATAACAGGTGAAATACATCGGGGTGCGCTTTTTCAATCTCGTCGAGAAGCACCACCGAATAAGGCTTCCGGCGTACCTTTTCAGTAAGCTGACCGCCTTCTTCGTAACCAACATATCCCGGAGGGGCTCCCACGAGTCGCGAAACGGCAAATTTCTCCATGTATTCACTCATATCAATACGAATAAGTGAATCGGTGGTGTCGAATAAGTACTTAGCTAAAACCTTAGCCAGCTGTGTTTTGCCTACACCAGTCGGCCCCAGAAAAATAAAAGTGCCAATGGGTTTGTTTGGATCTTTTAAGCCGGCACGATTTCGCTGAATGGCACGTACGATTTTTTCAATAGCCTGATCTTGCCCCACAACCGATCCTTTTAAATCTTTACTCATGCTGAGTAATTTTTTGCTTTCGGCCTGGGCAACCCGTTGCACCGGAATGCCCGACATCATAGCAACTACTTCGGCAACTTTATCATCGCTTACGATTTCGCGGTGATTAATTAGTTCGCGTTCCCAGTTTTCTTTTTCCTGTTCGAGTAGTTGAATCAGATTTTTTTCTTTATCGCGGAACGTTGCTGCCTGTTCAAAGTTTTGATTTTTAACCGATTTGATTTTCTCTTCACGGGTTTCTTCAATTTTTTGTTCAAGTTTTACAATTGCTTCAGGTACATTAATATTAGCAATATGTACACGCGAACCAGCTTCGTCCATAGCATCAATGGCTTTATCGGGCAAATGACGGTCGGTAATATATCTTTCGGTAAGGGTAACACAGGCAGCAATAGCCTCGTCGGAATAAGAAACGTTGTGGTGGTCTTCGTAACGGCTTTTAATATTATTCAGAATCTGAATCGTTTCATCAATTGAGGTAGGTTCAACCAATACTTTTTGGAAGCGACGTTCAAGCGCACCGTCTTTTTCAATATTTTGACGATATTCGTCAAGCGTTGTAGCACCAATACATTGAATATCGCCACGAGCAAGAGCCGGTTTTAGCATATTGGCTGCATCGAGCGACCCGGTAGCCCCTCCGGCGCCAACAATTGTATGAATTTCATCAATGAATAAAATGACATTATCCACTTTTGTTAATTCATTCAGAATGGCTTTCATTCTTTCCTCAAACTGTCCGCGATACTTTGTTCCGGCAACAATCGATGCTAAATCGAGCGTTATTACCCGTTTGTCGAACAAAACCCTTGACACTTTTCGTTCAATAATGCGTATGGCCAACCCCTCGGCAATGGCCGATTTACCTACACCAGGCTCTCCAATCAGAATTGGATTATTCTTTTTGCGTCGGCTTAATATCTGAGCCAGACGCTCAATTTCTTTGTCTCTGCCCACAATAGGGTCGAGGCTTCCTTCTTCGGCAGCCTGTGTTATGTCGATGCCAAAATTATCGAGAACCGGTGTTTGCGATTTCGACGGCGTGCCTTGTTGTCCGCCTCCTTGTGGAGGTTTTGGTGGAAAAAAGTCGGACTGATCGTCATCGGGTTCACCCGGAAAATCGGCCCTGTTTTCAGGATTGGTTTGACTCATCGTTTCGAGCTGAGATTTTACAGCGAAATAGCTAATATCGTAATCTTTAAGTAATTCAGTAAGCTCAGTTCCCTGTTCTTTAAGAATTGCCAACAGCAAATGCCCGGTATTGATCGGGACATTGCCCATCGAACGTGCTTCGAGATACACCAGTTTTAGGGTGCGTTCAACCGATTTGAGCAATTGGATAGGCTGCCCCGGATTCAAACTGCTGTTTTCTCTAAATTCACGATCGATTTCACGCTTCAAATCTGTTAAATCGATGCCCATATCTTTTAGTAAATTATAGGCTACGCCGTCGCCATCTCTCAAAATACCCAGAAAAATGTGTTCGGGACCAATGTATTCATTGCCCAGCCTTATGGCTTCTTCGCGGCTAAAGTTCAATACTTCTTTTATTTTTGGTGAAAATTTCGAATCCATGCTATACTATTTTTTATATCGAAGCTAATATATATAAAATCCACTCTTTTTATTTAAATAAAATGCTTTAAATACCGAATTGTTGATATATTTTTCAAGTATGTTAATAATTTGAATTAAACCCCTTAATTATGTCCTCATAATTCTGGTATTTTTTGTATTTTTAACCGTTTTTTGAAGTTTAAAAGAAAGGATTAATATATGTCTGAAAATGAGAGGATAATAAAAATCAATATTGAGGAGCAGATGAAGTCTGCTTACATCGACTACTCAATGTCGGTTATTGTTTCGCGTGCCTTGCCCGATGTGAGAGATGGTTTTAAACCAGTACACCGCCGTGTTTTGTATGGTATGGGCGACTTGGGCATCTTATCCAACAAATCGTATAAAAAATCGGCCAGAATTGTGGGTGAAGTTTTAGGTAAGTATCACCCACACGGCGATTCATCGGTTTATATGACGATGGTTCGTATGGCACAAAACTGGTCGCTTCGGTATCCACTAGTTGACGGACAAGGCAACTTTGGTTCAGTTGACGGCGATAGCCCAGCTGCTATGCGTTACACCGAAGCCCGTTTGTCGAAAATTGCCGAAGAAACACTGGCCGACCTTGATAAGGATACTGTTGATTTTACACCGAACTTCGACGAGTCGCTTAAAGAACCGTCGGTTTTGCCAACACGTATTCCTAATTTGTTGGTTAATGGTGCATCAGGTATTGCTGTTGGTATGGCTACCAATATGCCTCCACACAACCTGGTCGATACCATCGATGCCATTATAGCTTATATTGACAATCGAGATATCGAAACCGACGATTTGATTGATATTATCAAAGCTCCTGATTTTCCTACAGGCGGTACTATTTATGGCTACCAGGGAGTTCGTGATGCATACAACACCGGGCGTGGCCGTATTATTGTCCGTGGCAAATCGAATATCGAAACCACCAGCAACGGACGCGAAAAAATTATCATTACCGAAATACCTTACATGGTAAATAAGGCCGAATTGATTATGAAAATTGCGGATCTTGTTAATGAAAAGAAAATTGAAGGTATTTCTAATGTAAACGATGAATCGGATCGCAACGGGATGCGTATTGTTATCGATATTAAAAAAGACGAGATTTCGAATGTGGTACTTAATAAATTATATAAGTTCACGCTTTTGCAATCGTCGTTCAGTGTTAACAGTATTGCTCTTGTTAATGGTCGTCCTAAAATGTTAAATCTAAGGCAGTTGATTCATCATTTTGTCGAACACCGCCATGATGTTGTTATTCGCCGTACTCGCTACGAGTTGGATCAGGCCGAAAAAAGAGCCCATATACTCGAAGGTCTTATTATTGCCAGCGATAACATTGATGAGGTTATCAAAATAATACGTTCATCTTCAAATGCCGACGAAGCACGAACAAGGTTGATCGAGCGTTTTGAATTATCCGATCTTCAGGCTCGTGCTATTGTCGAAATGCGTTTGCGTCAGCTAACTGGTCTTGAACAAGAAAAACTTCGTGCTGAATACGACGAAATAATGAAAACTATCGAGCATCTGAAAAATATATTGGCCAACGAATGGATGCGGATGGATATCATTAAAGAAGAGTTAGAAGAAGTTAAAAAAGCTTATCCCGAAGGCCGGAGAACCGACATTATTCCGAATGCCGAAGAATTTAACCCCGAAGATTTTTATGCCGACGAAGAAATGGTAATAACCATTTCGCATTTGGGCTATATAAAAAGAATTCCTTTGACCGAATTCAGAACGCAAAGCAGGGGAGGAGTAGGTTCCAGGGCAGGCAATACCCGCGAAGAAGATTTTATCGAACATATGTTTATTGCCACGATGCATAATACACTCCTTCTTTTTACCCGAAAAGGAAAATGTTTCTGGCAAAAAGTATATCAAATACCCGAAGGAACAAAGACATCGAAGGGTAGAGCCATTCAAAATTTACTGAATATCGAACAAGACGACAAGGTAATGGCTTTTATAAATGTCAAAACCTTAACCGACGAAGAGTACATCAATAACAATTTTATTATTTTAGCTACACAGCGAGGCGTAATTAAGAAAACATCGCTCGAAGCTTATTCGCGTCCGCGCCAAAATGGGGTGAATGCCATAACCATTCGTGAAGGCGATCAGCTGCTTGAAGCACGCTTAACCGGCGGAAATCACGAGATTATGCTTGCTGTTCGGTCGGGTAAAGCCATAAGGTTTAACGAAAACATCGTTAGAGCTATTGGGCGTACCGCTTCCGGAGTACGCGGAATATCGCTTGCTGACGACGATAGAGTTGTTGGCATGATATGTGTTGAAAACGAATCGGAAGATGTTATGGTGGTGTCCGAAAACGGTTTTGGTAAACGCTCAAGAATTGAAGATTACCGAATCACAAACCGTGGCGGTAAAGGAGTGAAAACCATTAATGTTACCGAAAAAACCGGAGCATTGGTTGCCATCAAAAGCGTTACGGATGACGATGACTTGATGATTATTACCGAAAATGGCATTACTATAAGAATGGCTATTAACACGGTAAGACTTATGGGGCGTGCAGCTCAGGGCGTTAAACTGATTAATCTTCGGAACGACGATAAGATTGCATCGGTAGCACGAGTAAGCAAAAACACCGAAGGCGAAGAAAATGATGTTGAAATTGAGGAAATAAGCGAATAATCTAAATAATATATTGATAAATTAAGTAATAAAAATAGCATTAGTATGAAAAGAATTGTAACACTACTGACTTTGTTGTTTATAACTGCAGCCATTTTTGCACAAAAAGGTAAGGTAACCAGTGCGCTGAGTTATAAAGAATCGGGCGATTTGAAAAAAGCCTGGGAAACTATCGAGGAAACCATTGATCCGGAAAACAAACGATCAAAAAGCTCTATTGACTGGCCACGAACATGGGAAGCACGAGGCCAGATTTTACACGCAATTCATCGCGAGGATAAAACAGATATTGTTGACGATGCATTGTTTAAAGCACTTGAATCGTATCAAAAAGCCATTGAATTGGATGAAAAAGAGCGTTATCTGAAAAGTATTAAGGTTGATTTAACGTTTCTGCAAACCGATTTTTCAAATTATGCAATTAATGCATACAATAAAGAGGATTTTGAAACTTCATACAAGGCATTTGAAAAATATCTTGAAATATCGGATATGCCACTTATGGCACCCGATAATGGTGTTCAAGTAGCCGATTCTGCAATTATTTACAATACTGGTCTTACTGCCTTCAAAGCCAACGAGTATGAAACTGCAATAAATTATTTCAAACGTGCGGCAGAAATAGATTATAATGGTGATGACAGCTATTATTATATTTATGAGTCATACAAAGCTCTTGGTGATAGTGCCAAAATTTTTGAAACATTAAATGAGGGATTCACCAAGTATCCTGACAGTGAACCAATTTTGGTTGAATTAATTAATTACTATTTGGATCAAGGCAATCAAAACGATGCCATTGAGTATCTTGATAGGGCCATAGCAAAAAATCCTAATAATGCAACGTATTATTCAGCAAAGGGTAGTGCGCTTGATAAAATTGGACGTCAGGATGAAGCTATTGAAATATATAAGAAGGCTATCGAAATTGACAGTAATTTAAATACACCGTTTTATAATCTTGGGGTTATTTTTTACAACCGTGGTGTTGATGTTGTAAATGAAGCCAATGAGTTGCCACCAAGTGCAGTAAAAGAATATGACGAGAAAATTGCTGAAGGTAAAGAACATTTAAAGCAAGCCTTACCGTATATGGAAAAAGCATTGGAGAAAGCGTCTGATCTCGATTCAAATAAATTCTCAATTATGGAATCGTTAAAAGTAATCTATTATCGTTTGCAAATGAACGACAAATACGATGAAATAAGCAAGAAAATTGAAGGGGCAAAAAATTAATAGATTATAAGGAAGGCCGGTTATCCGGCTTTTCTTTCCCAAATAAAAATAACATAATATCAATTATAAGACAAGGTGGTGGAAATTAATTTGTGTAAATTCTTAGTTCGTTCAGAATTGTTTTATTTATCGAATGTCAGGTTGAACTGATAATTTTTACTGCCTTTCGTTGTGGATTGAATTTTTAATTCGCCTCCGTTCTTCGCAATTAGTTTTTTCGCAATTAACAATTTTAAACCTTCGGTACCGTATTGATTTATGATTTCATTCTCGGATGCGACTATAAAATTTATGTCTGAATCAATGTTCCATTGCGTAGTGATTTTAAAAGTCATGTAATGTTGAGTATTTGTACAGCCATAATATTTAGCTTCTATACCTATATCGAATTCGCTATCGTTTAACGGATTTGAACAATCCACCAATATCGATTGCATAATTTTCTGTAACTGATAAATGTTTCCTTTTACCTTCGATGGTATATTTTGGTCAATTTGAGAGTTAAAATGTATTTGTTTGTTCGATGATTTTTGGTAGAAATCGTTACAAACTTTTTTCAAAATACCTGATATATCAAATTCTACACTATCCTGACTGCATTCATTCCAATCAATTCGAATAATGGTTAGAATGTCATCAATAATAGAAAGCAGTTTATTTCCCGAGTTTTTAATAATTTCAACCATTTTCAACTGTTCGGCTCTTAGGTTATCAAACGTCATAACCTCGGCCATACCAATAATTCCATTCATCGGGGTTCGGATGTCGTGTCCAATTTTTGATATTAACATACTGTTGTTATGTGTTTTAAGCGACGAGTCGGTTTGAGAAACACCCAAGATTGCAATGGTAGTATTTTGTTCATTTTTAATTGGAATTCGTACAATGGCTCGATCTTCATCCCCTGGTTTACCATTTAAGATATCGGTCGATACTTCACCTTCGAAAATCAACTTTTGTTCGGCTGCAAAATATCTTTTAGCCGTTTCGTTATCAAAAAAATCGAAATCGTTTTTATCAATTACTTCTTCAATGTTTTCTATGCCTAAATAAGAAGCATACCGACTATTAATCGAAATGAAATTACATTTTGTATCCTTTAGGAATATAAATTCTGAAACATTATCCAGTAATTTTTCATATACCTTAAAGAAATCTATTTCATTATGAAAAGCTTCTTTTTTATATTCGATTAATTCATATTTTCCAATAATACCAATAATTACACCTGCTTTAAGGTGAGGATATTTTTTTATTAAGAGTGTTTTCTTTTCCCCGTTTTGGAATTTTATTTCTTTAGAAAACTCGTAAACCTCCCCGGTTTTAAGTATTTCGTTGTCGTAGGCCGAGAAATCAAGCGCAGGTTTTCCTGCCAACAGCTGGTTGTCGGTTTTTCCCGATATATCCGAAACGTGTTCAAAACCAAAATCGTTGGCAAAAAGCACGTTGCAGCCAATATATCTTCCCTCGGTATTTTTCCAAAAAATACGTTGAGCCGAATCATTGATAATTTGTTCTATTTCACTAACAGATGATGAAAATAATTTTCGAGAGAATTCTGTTTTGGTATGTCCCAATAATAATTTTTTGCTGTGTTTAATCGAAGAATAAAAATCAACCGATTCGTAGTTGTATTTTAGAAAATAATCGCTTGTTTCGGATAGCAATTCATTGCGAATAATTTGCAGTTCGTTGGTATATACATACAATATAACATTTGATGCAACAAGTTGCTGAACTGGTTCAAAATATAAATTTAGAATTTCCTCATTAACCAGGTATATCGTATCCTTACGGTTGGTTTCGCAGCTTAAAAAATATTGCTCGGCCGAGATTTGATTCATTTCAATTCCAATATCAAGCTTTTTATTTAAAAGTCTCAATCTTTTAAAAAAATTGTCGTCATTAAAAAGTTGAATTAGTTTCAGCATTTTTTAACCTTTTTTGAAAAATGAAGTTAAAGGTAAAATAATTGTGCTAAATACGAGTTTTAGCTCTTATTTTCTTGTGAAAAATATTCGTCCCATTCATTGAAAAACGAACGAATTTCCGTTTTCATTTCTTTTCGTAAGAATAAGATACCAACCAGGTTAGGTATGGTCATTAAGGCAATAGTTATCCCCGAAAAAATCCAAACAATGGTTGTATCGACAAACGCTGCGATAAAGAAAGCAGCAACATACACGATGCGATAATACATAACATATTTAATTCCAAAAAGATAGGTTATTGCTCGCCCGCCATAATACGACCAGCTAATAGCTGTTGAGAACGCAAAAAGCAGCAACCCGATTGTAACAATATAACGTCCCCAGTTACCAAACCAGCTTCGCGAAAAGGCTTCGGTGGTTAAAGGGGCACTGTGTATCAACGAGCGTCCCTGAAATATCCAACTATTTGGATTTAAAAGCTTTCCGTTTGAAACCTCAATGTTGCCTGAAAAGATCGCGTTATCAGCACTGTAAATTTTTACATTTTCGGCTATTGAGCGAGAATGAAAAACAGTTACCTCGTTCTCAATTTGTCCTTCGTTTACGATGAGTTCACCTGTAAAAGGGCTTAACCCCTCCCCTTTTTTCAGATAGTTTTGTAGTGTTTCAACATCATTGTGATTGGTATCGGCATACAAACCATCAAAAATAACCATGTCGGCCTGCTGAAAATGGTTGTCAATTTTTTCGGTCCATACCCCTGATGCCAGCAGTGTTAATCCGGTTAAGCTACAAATGATAATGGTATCGATAAAAGGTTCGAGTAATGCAACCAAGCCTTCAGAAACCGGCTCGTGAGCCCGTGCAGCAGCATGAGCTATGGGCGCTGAGCCCTGACCGGCTTCGTTCGAAAATAACCCACGATTCACTCCCCTGTTGAAAGCAAAAGCAATGCTGGCACCTAAAAAACCGCCGCTCGCAGCTGTTCCGGTAAAAACATCGTTAAATACGACTACCATTGCAGGCCAGATGTTTTGATAGTTGTAGAAAATAACTGCGATTGCACCGGTGAAGTAAATTACAGCCATAATAGGAACCAGGCGGGAGGTTACTTTTGCTATTCGTTTTATTCCGCCAATAATTACAAAAGCTAAAAGCAGGGCTAACACGCCTCCGGTAAGTATTTTGTTGATTCCAAAAGTGGCAAATGCCGAGTTTGAAATGGAGTTAATTTGGGGCAAACAGCCTGTTCCAAATGCAGATAAAACGGTTGCTACTGCAAAAATTGCAGCCAGCCAAGGCATTTTCAACCTGTTTTTCATGTAATACATCGGACCGCCTGCAACCGAACCATCTGACGCAATTTCGCGATATTTGTGCGATAGCGTAACTTCAACAAATTTGGTTGTCATTCCAAGAAATGCCGTTACCAGCATCCAAAAAAGCGCTGCCGGGCCTCCCAGGTGTATCGCCAGGGCTACTCCTGCAATATTGCCGGTACCTACTGTCCCGGATAGTGCTGTAGTTAAAGCCTGGAAATGTGAAGTATCGCCAACATCGCCATCACGGTCAAATTTACCCCTGATAATTTTAAATGCGTGTTTAATATAGCGTACTTGTGGAAATTTCAGATAAAGCGTGAAAAACAAACCGGTACCCAAAAGCAACAATACGAACCACTGAGAACCACCTATGTAAGAGTCTATTAGGCTTAAAATGTCTGAAAATTTTTGCATCGAAATAGAATAGTAGGTTTAATGCTGACAAAATAGAAACATTTACGAAATTAGCCATCAAAAATGATGTTATTTGTTACATTTTTTAGCATTTTGATACCTATACTACAATTCTTTTGTTTTATTACATTTACTGAAAAAAGAACGGATATGCTTGACATCGTTTTAATCGTTTTGGGAGTCGTATTTTTACTGGTTGGTTTAGTCGGATGTATTTTGCCTGTTTTGCCCGGTCCGCCTATTAGTTATGTTGGTTTATTGATGCTTCATTTTACCAATAAACATCAGTTTAGCAGCGACTTTTTAATCATGTGGGCTGTAATTGCCATTGGAGTTACCATATTGGATAACGTGATACCGGTATGGGGAACCAAAAAATACGGTGGCAGCAAAAAAGCTATTTGGGGAAGTATACTCGGACTAATTGCCGGGCTGATTTTCTTTCCTCCGTTTGGAATTATTATTGGCCCTTTTGCCGGTGCGGTAATTGGCGAAATGATCGACGGTAAAAATGGTTACGATGCTTTTCGCTCGGGTTTTGGTGCTTTTATGGGCTTTTTGGGCGGTACCATACTTAAACTTACGGCTTCGGGATTAATAATATTTCTGTTCTTTAAAGAGTTGATTTAGTGGGCTATATATGTGATCATTAAAACAGATAATTCAAACCTATATAAATTCCCTTATCGCCATCCTGTGGGTTTAGTGCCATTCCATAATCGACAGCTATTACAAAATTTTCGTTCATAACAATTCGTAATCCGGCACCGGCACTGGTATGCAGGTTTCCATCGTGATTAAAGTTGAAATATTGTTCTTTTTCAATGCCTTCAGTATTAAAATCGATAGCTTCAACCTTGTTGGCAATCGATATTTTTTGAGTTACCTGTCCAAAGTCGAAGAATCCGTTTAATCCAATATAGAAGTTTTGGTTAATAAATTGAAAATGAACTACTTTCCAGCGTAGCTCAATATTTCCATAAGCAAATCCATCGGCAACAACACGGTTGCGATTGATACCGCGTATGGTTTTATTTCCGCCCAGTCCAAGCTGATCTTTCATTTGTGAAGTCTCAATTTGGGTTTGGTAATAAAATGGAGCATGTCCAGCAATAGTTCCTTGGTAACCAATACGGTATGCCAGCGACAAATCGCGTTCAATAAGCGTGAAATATTGTCGGTGAGTTACATTAAACTTAACAAACGACGATTCAGCACCTAAAAATTCAGGAGCGCCAAAAATAAAAGCTTCGGTCCACATTCCCTTCATCGGATTGGGCTCGTTATCGCGTGTATCGAAAACCAAACCTGCTTTTAAAAGTGGAATAAACCCACCATTTGCTTCTTCTTCTGGAATAACCCCCCATTTTTCATACAGGTTATAAAGCGATTCGTCGTTTAGTAGTTCATCTTCGTCTTTTCCTTCGTTTAGTTTATCGATATCCACTTCATCGATGTTGTAGTTTTGAAGATTGAACCCGGCTAATAGATTAAAGCGTTCGTCGTTTAGCGGAAATTGAATGTCGGTTTTAAACCTGAAATTCTTGTTTTGATAACGGTAAAACATGCGCGATTTGTACGCATCACCAGCCTCATCGTTTTCCCAATCGGCATTATAAACCGATTCGTACCCGTTGAAACCGAAAAAATCGTAGGCTAAATCGGGCAAATAGGCTAAATCGGATGTTATCCGGATGCCCGGAATTAAGTATTTCGAATCGTAAGCCAAACGATAAATGGCACTTCCTTTGGTAAAACGCGAGGCTTCTACATATATATTATGCAGGTATTCTGGGTATTGCGAGCCATCGCCATAATGGAAAAAATTAACTAGTGCTCCATACTGAAACCCCAAATCGGAATTGTAGGTAATGGTTGGCAGAGCTCCAAAATTCCATCCCGATTTAATTTTCGAATCGGCTTCCTGCGATTTTGCACTAAATACAATAAATACTAAAAGGAAACACAGCAATAGTGGTCGTTTCATAATCTTTATGCTTTTGTTAATGATACAAGCTATTATGCGAAAATAGTTTTAAAATCTATAAAACCGGTGAATTAATCTTCAAATAAATATGATTTTACTTAAGCGGTTTCATAATTCGAAACCCGAGATAGGGGTTCATTTCATACTCATTCAGATAGTTGCGATTTGTAGCCCTGCAAAATGTAGCATCGCTACTCCAACTACCTCCGCGGTTAACCCTGGCACCAACCTTGTCGCTTGTGAGGCACATGGGATCTGTACTGTCGCCGTTACGTGCATAAAAATCGCTTCGATATTTGTCGTAGCACCATTCCCACACGTTTCCGCTCATATCGTACAGTCCAAGTTCGTTGGGTTTAAGCATTCCGCCTTTCCATATCGTTCCTCTCGAATTTTCAACAAACCACCCCAACTGTTCCATGTAATTTCCTCCGGCATATAAATAATCGTATTCAAAGTCCGATTTATCCCAATTAACCGAATACTTTCGTGCGTATTTTGCTCCACGAGCAGCATATTCCCATTCGGCTTCACTGGGTAAGCGTCCCCCACCCATTGTACAAAACATCTGAGCTCCGTGCCACGAAACATTTACCACCGGATAATCTTCCCATCCTTTATCCGGAAAGCATTCGCCGGTAAACCGATTACGGGTAATGCGGGTTAGCGGATGTTCAAGGTCAATTACTTTAACCCCGTCAACTAAGCCCAGACTATCGCATTCCATGTCGTTCAAGAAATAACAGAATACCTCGTTGGTTACTTCGTATTTTCCTAGTAAAAAACCACTCATGCGCAAATTGGTTGCAGGCCTTTCGTCGAAATCATAAAAATTACTGCCAATTTTAAATAAGCCACCGGGCACCCTTACCATCTCAACAAAAACATCAACATCCTCCGGGTAAAATATCCAGAAAACCACTTCATGTTCCCATAAAATGATATCGGTACGGCTAAGTGTATCTATATATTCGTCGCACATAACATCAAACGACATTTGAGGAATAATTTTCGACGAATCGAACACTTCAACATAAACGGTATCGAGTAGTAACCTCAGGGTTGAATCTACAAAAATGGTTTCCATATTACTGAAATATGGAATGGAATCGTGAATTTTCCACGGAGCAAGTTCGGTTTGTGCCTGCAAAATTGAATCAGCCTTGAATAAATCCCGCCTATCATCACCCACAATTTCATAGTACGAATAATAGTTCTCATAAAAAACCGAATCAGTTTGATATGTTGATGTGTCGGTTGGCGAATGGCTGTCGATATCGCCAGTATATTTCATATTCGCACTTAAACTGTCGCCTAATAATAAGCGCATTGAATCGGGAATAACCGGGAAATAGGTATCTGCAAATTTATGTGAATAAAGATAATCGCGTGCAACAAGAAAGGTATCGTAGGTAGGTGGTTTAGCATTAATTAATTCGACCGGCACCATCAGCTCGGCATAATCGAAATAGAACTCATCGGTAATGACAATGGTGTCGCTAAAAAAATAGCGGGTGTCGCGCAGGTTCGAACGAATTAGCACTGTAGAATCGAGCGCATCGGGTTCGGGAATATCAACCTGTACAATTTGTTTACCGGTTTGGTCAAAAACCGGCTCGTAATAATTGGCAATCGATTGTTCTTGTTGCTTACAATTTGAGAAGAAAATCGATAGTATTAAAAAAGTGAGTACTCGTTTCATTGCAAATTGTTTGTGTTTATGATTCCGAATCCGTGGTAAGGCAAAGATATTATTTGATGAACTTTTTTATCTTTGAAATCCGATAAATTATAGAAAAAATGAACAAATTGCCACAAATAGAAGGAAAAAGCATTGTCGAAAGCATTGCTTTATTATGCGAGATGTATCCGGGTGAAGTTGTTTTTACGACCAGTTTTGGCTATGAAGACCAGGTTGTTACCGACATAATCTGTCAGAATAAACTTCCGGTTGAAATTGTTACACTCGATACCGGACGATTGTTTGAAGAGACCTATAAAGTTTTTAGTCGTACCATCGAAAAATACAATATTCACATTAAAACCTACCATCCGTCGGGAAAAGCTGTGGGAAAGCTATTGGAAGAAAAAGGTCCTTTTAGCTTTTACGAATCGGTTGAAAATCGCAAAGAATGTTGCTACATGCGTAAGGTTGAGCCACTTAAGAAATCTCTGTTCGGCAAAAAGGTGTGGATTACCGGATTGCGTTCAGAACAAAGCGAAAACAGGCAAACTATGGCACCTGTTGAATGGGATAATGGCTTTGAAATAATTAAATATAACCCACTGCACAACTGGACACTCGACGAGGTAAAACAACATATAAAAGACAACCATGTACCCTACAATGTGTTGCACGACCGTGGTTTTGTTAGTATTGGCTGTGCACCATGCACCCGAGCGATCCAACCAGGCGACGATTTTAGAGCCGGCAGATGGTGGTGGGAAGATAATTCGAAAAAAGAATGTGGATTACACACCCAGGGTAAATAAAAAACGATATGATACCGAATATTAAAACATTAAAAAACACCAGCAGCAATTCATTTTTTCTAATTGCCGGGCCTTGCGTCATCGAAGGTGAACAAATGGCCATGGAAATAGCCGAAAAAGTGTGTGCAATTACCGAAAATCTGAATATTCCCTACCTTTTTAAGGGTTCGTATCGTAAAGCCAATCGCTCACGAATCGATTCGTTTACCGGTATTGGTGATGAAAAGGCATTGAAAATACTGGCAAAAGTACGCGAAACCTTTAACATACCGGTGGTTACCGATATTCATTCAGCTATTGAGGCACAAATGGCTGCCGAATATGTTGATGTACTTCAGATTCCGGCCTTCTTATGCCGCCAGACCGATATTCTCGAAGCTGCTGCCAAAACCGGAAAAGTAGTTAATATTAAGAAAGGACAATTTTTATCGCCCGAAGCTATGCATTTTGCGGTAGATAAAATTCGAGACAACCACAACGATAACGTTATGCTAACCGACCGTGGAATCACTTTTGGCTATCAGGATTTGATTGTTGACTACCGGGGTATTCCGGTAATGCAGAAGAACAATTGCCCGGTAATACTCGATATTACCCACTCGTTGCAACAACCCAATCAAACCGCTGGTGTTACCGGTGGCCGCCCCGATTTAATCGAAACCATTGCTCGTGCCGGTATTGCTGTTGGTGTTGACGGCTTATTTATTGAAACTCACCCTAGCCCTGCCCTCGCAAAATCGGATGGAGCCAATATGCTCAAACTCGATTTATTGGAAACTATGTTGCAAAAGTTGTCTATTTTACGAGAGGCAGTTAATTCATTGTAATCTACCAATCATAAAACTTAAATATATGTTCCGAACAGAAGTTGTAAAATCAAAAAACATCCGAAAATCAATTCTATACAAAGTGTTTAATGGCATTTCAATTCTATTGTTGGTTTTTATTATTGTGCTGGTTTCAAATGTAATTCCCGACGATTCAGCGCTGGGAAAAATAATAACCGTTAACTACGACTCAATTATTCAGCCTGTAGTGATGGGCATTGCTTTTTTGCTTATCATTATTTCAATTTACACGCGCAATGCTTCTAAAAATCCAAAACGAATTGGTTCACTTGAACTTACTTCCGACGAAGTTCGTTTTTTAATAAACGATGAATTGCAGGAAACTCTTAAAATCGACGAGGTTTCTTCCATCGATTTTGAGTATTATTCGTTTCGAATGAGAGGAAATCCAATGGGATGTATGAACTATCTCACATTCAATACCGACAATGAATCGAAAAAATTTGAAATTGTAATTGCGAATACGATGGTAAAGGCTGAATTAGGCGAAGTTTTTAATACCATAAGTGAAAAAGTCCCAGTAAACGTAAAGTATGCCTATTTTATGAAAAAAATCTTCAAGGATTCCGATTTTAATTTCGATACAAAACACTAAAAATCTAATTAGTTTGATACTAAGCAGCCTTCATATTCCATTTACCGAGCCAATTATCATTATTGCGTTGATAATGCTGATACTGCTAATCGGCCCGGTATTTTTCGAGCGTATTCGCATTCCATCGATCGTAGGATTACTGCTTAGTGGCGCCATAATTGGCCCTCATGGTTTGCATTTACTGCCTACCAATCTCGAATTTGACATTCTGGGCAATAATCGGCCTGATGTATTTGATGTTTTTAGCCGGGCTCGAAATTGATTTAATCGATTTTATCGAAAACAAAAAGAAAAGTATTTTTATCGGTATTGCATCTTTTCTTATTCCGCTGGCAGGTGGTTTTTTTGTAGGTCATTACATTCTTGGATACGACATAATGCCGGCTTGGCTGTTGGGCGCAATGCTTTCGTCGCATACGTTGATATCGTACCCGTTGCTTGGAAGACTCGGCATTGTAAATAAATCGATTGTAACAATCGTTGTGGGCGCTACTATTATTGCCGATGTACTGGCCCTGGTTTCGATGGAACTGATTACCAACTTTGCAAGTTCGGGTTTCGACATTGAAAATATTTTGCTGCTAAGCATGCATTTTGCAGTGTTCTTTTTCATTGTATTGCTCGTAATCCCAAGGCTTTCGCGAGTATTTCTGAATATGTACGAAGGCGAATTGGGCGTTCAGTACATATTTGTGTTGGTAATGCTTTTTATTGCGGCTGCGTCGGCTCATTTGCTCGAAATTGAACCCATACTGGGAGCTTTCTTTACCGGTTTGGTTTTAAACAGGCAAATAATGAATACTTCGCCTTTATATAAACGTACTGAATTTATCGGTAATAACCTTTTCATACCCTTCTTCCTGATTTCGATTGGTATGTTGGCTAACTTCAATTTATACATAAACAAACCTGCAGAACTAATATCACTGGCCATTTTGATTGCAACTGCTTTTTTAACCAAATACTTGGCAGCGTTTATATCGAAACTAATTTTTCGTACATCGAAAGCCGAAATGAACCTATTGTTTGGATTGAGTACCTCAAGAGCAGCATCGGCCATTGCCATAATTCTTATTGGATTAAATATGGGAATGGTGAGCGAATCGTTGCTGAATAATACCGTAATCCTGATTTTAGTTACCAGCATTTCGAGCTCTTACATTACCCAAAGTGCAGGTCGAAAGGTTTTAATTGCAGGTAACGATACCACGTCCGGGAAGAAAAAAGCCGTTCAGAAAATACTGGTACCGGTCGCTAATCCGGCCAACATGGAAAATCTGCTCGATTTTGCATCCATCATTAAAAACGATGATGGTTTACCGATTTATCCGCTTAGTGTTTTTACCCATAAAAACCAGGTGCGCGATAAAATTGACGAAAACCAAAAACAAATACTGAAGGTCATTGATTCGATGCAATCGGATGTTCCTTTCGAAACCAACACGCGTATCGATAGTAATGTAACCAATGGCATTGTACGTGCTGCCGACGAAATTGTTGCTACAACCATTATAATGGGATGGAACAACAAATATACGCCGCTTCATATTTTATTTGGGAACGTGCTAAAAAACCTGCTCGAAAAAACGCAGCGCATGTTGGTGGTATTGAAAACACCATCGTCGTTTCGCGAAATAAAAAGGATAACCCTGTTTTGTAGTGAAAATGCCCAGTTTGAATTAGGTTTTTCACTATGGCTCGACACGGTTATCAATTTTGCACGAAACCTACAACTAAAAATTAACATCGACTGCACCTCACAAATGACTTTTGATGCGATTCAGGCACATTTGCAAAAAGAAAATACGTTAAGATACATCGAAACGCTTGTTAGTAAAAGCAAGAAAAGTGCTAAAGCGAAAGACAGTCTAAAAAATTCGCCTTCCGAGTTACTGATATTTGTAGCTTCACGGCGCAAAACTGTTTCATACAGTCGTCAGTTTGAACATAGCATGAACAACACTATTAATCGTTTTAAACGCAACAATGTTATCATCATTTATCCCGAACAATAAGCTAAAATTTTGCCGAAAGCTTTAAATCAAACGTTATGCCGGTAAGATAATTGGGTACGGCGTAATAACGACTGCTGTAATCGGGGATAAAAATGTAGGATGAAATATTATCGAAATCGAGTAAGTTAAATACATTCAGACTTACATCGAAGGATTCGAAACGGTTAAAAAAGGTAAGTTTGGTTAAATTTTTCCCATTGGTAACAATTGAACGCATAAATCCGATATCGACTCTACGGTATGGCCGCATACGATTTGTATGTTTATATCGTTCGCTTCGTGGTGTTCCATAAGGAGCTCCGGTAATGTAGTGACCGGTCATGTGCATTTGGTATTCGGGCAGTCCGGGCAGATAATCCTGAAAATACAAACTGAATTTAAAACGCTGATCCGAAGGCCTGGGCAGATATCCATGACCATCGCCTTCAATATCTTCAACGGTTTTCATAAGCGATAAACTTACCCACGACTGTGTTCCACTAACAAATTCACCATTAATTTTTAAATCGGCACCATAGCTGTGTCCATCTGATATTTGGTCGGATAAATACCTCAAACGTACATTTTCAATTTGGTAAGGAATTAGGTTTTTTAGGCGTTTGTAATAGGTTTCAAATGTAAGTCTGAAAGGCCTTTCCCACCCCATAAACGAATAGTCTATACCTGCAACAGTATGAAATGAACGGGGAGTTTGAATATCTGGGTTTACTTTTCCATACAAGTTTTTCAATTCGCGGTAAAACGGGGGCTGATGGTACCAGCCAATAGATACACGACCGATAATTTCACGTTTTACACCCGCAAACAACGATGCAGAAAAACGTGGACTAACAGTTAAATGTTCGGTATAAGTCCAATAATGAGCACGAACGCCACCTGTAAAATTCAAATCACCAATTGATGTCAGGTATTTGTATGAATCCTGTATGTAAGCGGTGTAACGCTGTTCGTTCAGTTCAAAATCATTTTTTGACGTATAGTATAAGTACACCTTATCGGGCGAATAAGGAAGCGAATAACCAGCAGAGTCGCGGTGTTCCCATTCGTTCATTTTATCGTTTACGAACTCACTTTTCACATTTATTCCCCATTGAAGGTAATTGTTTTGAAGAGTGATTCCTCCTTTGTGAGCAAAATTTAATACGCTTGCATCGAAATAGTTACGTCCAAATTCATGGTACGATCCAAGCCCAATAACCATCGACGTATCGTCAATTTCGTTGTTTTCTTTTGTTTGAACCTGGTTCAACAAATAATACCCTTTTATGTCGTACGTTTCCTGCTCGTTCGTTACAAACGACGATGCAATAAATTTCAGAAACGAATTTTGTGTAGGACGTATATCAAGCGATAAAGCTCCGTTTAAGGTTCGGTAACGATCAATTTCTTGTCCTTCATATTCAACATAAAGTCGTTTCTGATTGTTCCACGAACCGCTGATAGTTTCTCGGCTTTGGGGTGCAAACTGATAGCGATTAAACGAAGTTGCAGCCAACAATCCAAGTTCAACTTTAGGACTAAAGCTGTATGTAAAATACCCTTGATAATCGATAAAGGCCGGGTTGTAAAATCCTTTTTCCTGAAGCGAGCCAAACAAATACCTGAAGGTTTTGTACCTGAGTCCCATATTGTAGGTAAATTTTTGGTTTTTGCTTCTATCTTGAATATGAGCTTTTGCCCCTAACAAACTTGCCGAAACCGAAGCCGAAAATGAACTGGGGCGTTGATAGCGAATATCAAGAACCGACGACATTTTATCACCGTATCGGGCATCGAAACCGCCAGCCGAAAAATTTATGGACGAAACCATATCGGTATTAACAAAACTGAGGCCTTCTTGTTGGCCGGCTCGAACAAGGTATGGCCGATAAATTTCAATATCGTTTACATATACCAGGTTTTCGTCAAAACTACCACCACGTACCGAGTATTGGTTGCTCAATTCGTTATTCGAAGTAACGCCGGGCATTGTTTTTATAACATCTTCAACTGTACCAATTCCAGTCCCTGGAACATTATCAATTACTTTAGCATCAATCTGAAGCATGTTGCCCGAACGACTACCTGAACTTGTAACCTGCACTTCATCAATCGATTGGATTTTCGTTTTAAGTTGAACATTACACTCCACTGTTTCATCCGACTCCAGTTCAAAAGTTTTTAATACGGTTTCGTATCCTAAAAGCGAATAGGCTACTTCAATTGAGCGTCCACTGGGAATTCGAAGCAAGTACTCCCCTTTTTTATCGGTTGTTGTGCCAAATTGATAATCAACCAGAGAAACATTTGCCATTTCAATGGGGTTTCCATTCTCGTCGGTAATAAATCCGAATAAAGTACCGTTACTGGTTTGTCCAATAGCAGGCAAATAGATTGATAGCAGAAAAAAAGTACTAATTATGGTTAAGGCTTTGTACATGGAGTGCAAAAATAATATTTCGGTGAATAATTAACGGTTTATTAGAACTATAATTGTTTTCAAGTGCTTTATATTTGTAGCGAAAATTTTTACAACAAATGACTGAATTATTCTTCAAAGGACTTCTCGTAGGGTTAATTGCTTCGTCGCCGTTTGGTGCTATGGCTGTTTTAGTAATCCAACGTACTGCCAACCGCAACCTTAAATCGGGGTTTTACACCGGATTGGGTATTGCAATTACCGACACCATATGGGCATTGATAGCTGGTTTTAGTGTATCGTTTGTGATTGATTTTCTACGCGAATATCAGATGGTAATCCAGGTTATCGGTGGGCTTGTATTATTTGCATTGGGCTTACATATTTTCCGTTCGCATCCGTTAAAAGCCATTAAACGTTTCAAACAAAAAGGTTCAACACCCCTGCAGTGCATGTTCTCGTCAATGCTAATTGCGTTTTCAAACCCACTGGTGGTGTTAGCCTATATTGCTGTTTTTGCAGGTATTAATGTTATTTTTAACATCCATCACCTGTGGTCGCCAACCGTTTTTTCGCTGGCATTTTTTATTGGAGCAACCATTTGGTGGATTATCCTTACCAACCTGATAAACTATTTCAGACATCACTTTAACCTGCGAATTTTGTGGTGGTTTAATAAAATATCAGGCGTCGCAATCATGCTTTTTGTACTGATAAGCACAATTTTTGTTATCGTTAACGGCAGTCCGAACATTTAATTTTTATATTTTTGCCGGGCATGCCTTTTTAGCTCAGTTGGTAGAGCAGCTCATTCGTAATGAGCAGGTCGCGGGTTCGAGTCCCGTGAAAGGCTC
>JAFGGY010000177.1 GCA_016930365.1 Prolixibacteraceae bacterium
AAATAATACCTATTTTTGAAAAAATCGCAGACCTAAAAAGTGTCCGGATAAAACCGGAATGGGTGTCCAGATAAAACAGAATACGCAGCTGCTTTCGTCAATAGCCATGAAAACACAAACTTTATCAAAAAGAATAAAGTTATACGGTTAATATTTCTTTCTCTTTGTCTGCCAATACCTCGTCGGCCTTTTTAGAATATTGATCGGTAATTTTTTGCACCTGGTCGAGGCCGTCTTTTTCGATGTCTTCCGACAAACCGTCCTTTTTAAGTCTTTTAAGTTGTTCGTTGGCGTCGCGCCGTGCGTTGCGGATGCTTACTTTAGCCGATTCGCCTTCTTTGTGTACATCTTTAACCAGCGAACGCCGCCGTTCTTCGGTTAGCGGTGGAATAAAAATACGGATAATTTCCCCGTTGTTGTCGGGGTTAAAACCCAGGTTGGCATTAATTATGGCTTTTTCGATGGGGGCAATCATGCCTTTTTCCCATGGTTGAACTACAATAGTTTTGGCATCGGGCGTGGTAATGCTCGATGTTTGTGCCAGTGGAGTCATGGTTCCGTAATAATCAACCATTACACTGTCGAGCATACGTGGCGATGCTTTTCCAGCCCTTAGGTGGCTAAGCTCTTTTTCTAAATGTTCAATGGCTGCCTTCATTTGATCCGACGCCATTTCAATAATCATGTCAACTTCTTCGTTCATATATCCAGCGTGTTTTTTTCACATAATGACAAATTTAGAAAAAAAACGTACAGGAAGAAATATTCGTTTTCTTTTTGTTTAAAAACATATTTCAGAATGTTTTCTATTTTTGACTTTTTAAATCGAAGAATATGAAAGGAATCTATCAACACACGCATCCGCTTTCGAAGTTGTTTTTTGTAGCCCTGGCAGCCTTGGGGTGTTTATTGGTTTCGGTAATTATTGCAGCGCTAACGGCTATGCCTTTGTTTGGCCCTAATGTGCTTGAAACAATGATGGGAGCCGGTGTTTCGTTCGACGAGTCGAATATTCCGCTACTCAAATACCTGCAGCTGTGGCAGTCGATTGGATTATTTATTATACCGGCCTTGCTTTTGGCTTTCGTGTTTAGTACTTCGGTGTGGAATTATTTAAAGATGAATAAGCGAATATCGATGGGTAGTACCGTTTTGGCTGGTTTTATTGTGTTGCTTTCGGGACCGCTTATTAGTTATGTTGGAATTTTAAATGCCGAAATGGATTTGCCACAATGGCTTTCAGGGCTTGAGCAGTGGATGCGACAGAGTGAAGATCAGGCGGGTACGCTTACAAAAATGTTTGTTAAAGCCGATTCAATTGGTATTTTGTTGTATAATGTTTTTCTCATTGCTTTAATCCCGGCTATTGGCGAAGAGTTTTTGTTTCGTGGAGTTGTTCAGCGAATTTTTCTCGACTGGACCAAGAATAAGCACATAGCTATTTGGATTTCGGCTATTTTGTTTAGTGCCTTACATTTGCAGTTTTACGGGTTTATACCTCGGGCTTTGCTTGGGGCAATTTTTGGATATTTGTTTGTGTGGAGTGGGAGTATTTGGTTACCAGTTATTGCTCATTTTGTGAACAATACCTTAGCAGTTGTTGCTTATTATTTATATGGTGTCGGAACTTTAAAAACCGATCCCGAAAAGCTTGGCGCTGATATGCAAAATGCGTGGATTGCTGCCCTGCTTAGTCTTATTGCCGTTGTATCGTTGATGGCTTATTTTTATCGCATTGAACGAAGGAAGGTCGGCAATGAACGCTCAAAAGTTGAACTCGGGTTGTAGTTTTCGCGCTTCAATTTTTTTCATTTCAGATTTCCGATATACGTAAACAATGCCGTAAGTGGTACTTTTTTCGCGTTTTTGCAAATCGGGTAAAGCACTAAAATACTCTTCTATCTCATTCCAAATGGCTTGAATGAGTTTGTCAACATCGCTTCTGAGTTGATTTACCTGGCTCGAACTGCGTTCGGTGGTGCTTTGAAGGGTTTTCTGAAAGTGGTAAACGTCGAGATATTTTTCGTAGTTTACCCGAACCAGGGCAATAGATGGATTATATATCGGACTTCCTCCATGTTGAATACGCTTTTGGTCTCCATCGATAATTTTCTTACCCCAGTCAATCAATTCTTTTTCTGCATTTAGTGGTGGCAGGGTGTTGCCAAAATCGCACAATCCGTAAAACTCGCGTATTTCGGGTTTCAGTTCGCCACGTGCAATGGCCATGTTTATAACCTGTATGAAATGAGAAACATATATTCGGGCTTTGCGCTGAAGATCAAGGTATTTTTTGTTTTTTTCAACCTGATTGTTTTTTGCTGCATCGAAGTTGGTAATTGCCTGATGAAACCGTGGTAGTATCGTTTTGAGGCTGGTAAGTGAGGCTTCGGATATCGGATGTATTCCAGATGTGTTGTTTTTTGTGTGCTCGTGGCATTTCACAAGTGCACGCAAACGTGCTTTATCGGTTGTTGGTAAACGTCGGTATGGCATGGCAATTGTTTTGCTGCGAAAGTAATTGCTTTTTCAGCTTTTGTCAACCCTTCGCCGTTGTATTTATTAAGATTTTATCAACAGCTAAATGTTGAATATTAAAAAAGCCTTGTCGGTATTTTTGCTTCGACAAGGCTTTAAACGGTTTTCGTTTTTCTCTTTCTGTTTGTAATCTATCATCGTATTATTTGCTAAAGCTGTAGCTGTATGATTTTTCATTTGAGCCGAAACTTGCCATGTAATTACCGGTTTCAAGTTGCTTTAAGTCAAATCCGGCATTTATGCTAAAATCTTTACCAAGTTCTGTTTTAAATATTTCACCTTCTTCGTTAAAAATTGTCAGGTAAGCATTGCTTAACGAATGGTTCAGGTACGATAATTTCAGCATATTGTCCTCAACTTTAAAAAACGGAGTGGTTGAAATAGCTTCTTTTACAACTTCGATGTTGTTGTTTGCTACTTTAAATAAAACTTCATTTTCACCAAAGCTGTTTTTAACTTTTAAACGATATTCGCCATCTTCGAGGTTTTTGAAATCGAAAATTTTTGAATAAACTTTGTCGTTGATGAGGCCTTCTTCATAATAAACAACCGATCCCTCTAAGTCTTCAATTGAAACTTCCGAATTAATATTATCGGTGTTGATTACAACTACTGCACGCTCTGTTGAATGTGGTAACATTTTTACGTTAGGACTCTCACCGGCAGTTGCTTTTGCAGCAATAAGTGCAACTAAAACAACAGCTACTGTTACTTTTGTTGCTAAATAAGCTAATTTTACTTTCATTTTTCTGATCTTTAAAAATTTAACTAAACATCTATCTAAACTTTGATGGAGCAAACATAGTATGTTTTACAACATTGTGCTGTAGAACATGTTTTAAGTATTTGTTAATTGTTTGAAAAATAGGTATAAGAGTGCCTTTTGTGGTTTTTTAGCCATATAAGTATCAGGAATACAGCGATATAATAAATTTCATCCAATGTGAAGAAATCTTTAATTTAGAATAAATAAAAATAAAATCTTTAAGGAATGCAATACAATTTTGATGAAATCGTTGAGCGTGAAGGCTCGAATTGCCAGAAATACGATAACCGTAAGTTGATATTTGGGACGGATGATGTTTTGCCTATGTGGGTGGCCGATGCCGATTTTAAAACGCCTCCTTTTATTGTCGATGCGGTAAAGCAACGAGCCGCACACGAAGTATATGGCTATCCGCTGCGGCCCGATTCATTTTACAATTCGATTATAAACTGGCAACAACGCAGACATAGTTGGGCTATTGAACGAAACTGGATTGAATATAGCTCGAATGTGGTAGTTGGACTCGCTTCGGTGGTACTATCGATGACCAAACCGGGCGATAAAATTGTTGTTCAGCCACCGGTGTATTTTCCTTTTTTTCATGTTGTCGAAGGCAATAAACGCTTAATGGTTAGTAACCCGCTAATAAACGAAAAGGGACGCTACCGGATAGATTTTGATGATTTGCAGACGAAAATTGATGCAGATACTAAAATGCTCATCCTTTGCAATCCACATAACCCGGGTGGAATGGTGTGGACTGAAAACGAATTGAGAAAACTGGGCGAAATATGTGCGAAGCACAATGTGCTGGTTGTGTCCGACGAAATTCATTCCGACTTGGTTTTTGGTGGTCATAAGCACATTCCGTTTGCATCGTTGGGCGATGCGTTTGCTCAAAACAGCGTAACCCTCATGTCGGCCAGCAAAACATTCAATATTGCCGGTTTATCGTCGGCTTACCTGGTAATGCCGAATAAAGAATGGCGTTCGAAATACCAGCGCTTCATGGAGGCTACGCATTTGTCGTCGGGTAACTTTTTTGGTGTGGTTGCAACCGAAGCCGCCTACACGCATGGCGACGAGTGGCTCGGGCAGCTTTTGAGTTATCTCGAAGGCAATCTCGATTTTTTGATGAAATACTTCGCCAAAAATCTTCCGAAAGTGCGTGTAATGAAGCCCGAGGGCACGTATTTGCCATGGTTGGATGTATCGGCATTACGCGTAGATGCCGATACTGCGTATAAGCTTTTAATTGAAGCCGGTGTTGGTCTAACTCCGGGAAAAATGTTTGGCATCGGTGGCGAAAACTTTATTCGTTTGAATATGGCCTGCCCGCGAAGTGTGCTGGCCGAAGGGTTAAGTCGAATAAAAAAAGCACTGGCTGATTATTAGTTGCGTGTGGAGTGCCGGGGTCAGGCATTTTGCATTTTGCCCGACTGTATCAGCACCGCAATTTTATTGTCGCGGCATTCGGCCACGCCTCCTTCAATTTCGAAATAATACGTTTTGTTGCTGTTGTCGATAACTTTTATCGTTCCTTTTTTGAGCGTCGAGATAATGGGGGCGTGGTTTTGCAGTATGGCAAACGAACCTTTAGTGCCGGGTAGCTTAACCGTGAAAATTTTTCCGGAAAATAATTTCTTATCGGGTGTGATTATATCCAGTTCCATGGAGATTGATTTTTACGATTGTGCAATGAGTTTGTCGCCTTTGGCAATGGCTTCTTCAATAGTGCCAACCAGGTTAAAAGCTGCTTCGGGATATTTATCCACTTCGCCATCCATAATCATGTTGAAACCTTTGATGGTACTTTCTATCGATACGAGTTTTCCTTCGAGTCCGGTAAATTGTTCGGCTACGAAAAATGGTTGCGACAAAAAGCGTTGAACCCGGCGGGCACGATGAACCACTAGTTTGTCTTCTTCGCTCAGTTCGTCCATTCCAAGTATGGCAATAATGTCCAGCAGTTCGTTGTAGCGTTGTAGTATGTTTTTAACGCGCATGGCACAATTGTAATGTGCTTCGCCCACAATATCGGGGGTCAAAATGCGCGAGCTTGAGTCGAGTGGGTCAACAGCGGGATAGATGCCCATTTCAACAATCTTACGGCTGAGTACAGTTGTGGCATCGAGGTGTGCAAAAGTGGTGGCCGGAGCGGGGTCGGTAAGGTCGTCGGCAGGCACATAAACGGCTTGTACCGAGGTAATTGAGCCGTGTTTGGTTGAGGTAATCCGCTCCTGCATAATCCCCATTTCGGTAGCCAGCGTGGGTTGATATCCAACGGCCGAAGGCATTCGTCCCAGCAAGGCCGATACTTCGGAGCCGGCCTGTGTAAAGCGGAATACATTATCGACAAAGAATAGTATGTCGCGTCCGCCCGATTGTTTGTCGCCATCGCGCAAACTTTCGGCTACCGAAAGCCCCGACAAGGCAACGCGTGCACGAGCGCCAGGTGGTTCGTTCATTTGACCGAAAATAAGTGCCAGTTTCGATTTTTTCAGTTTTTCTTCATCAATTTTCGATAAGTCCCAGTTGCCTTTTGCCATCGACTCCCTAAATTCGTCGCCGTAATCGATAATGCCTGCTTCGATCATCTCACGCAGCAGGTCGTTGCCTTCGCGGGTGCGTTCGCCCACGCCGGCAAATACCGATAGCCCCGAGTGTGCAAGGGCAATATTGTTGATAAGTTCTTGTATCAGAACGGTTTTGCCAACACCGGCGCCTCCAAAAAGGCCAATTTTACCTCCTTTGGCGTAAGGCTCTATCAAGTCGATAACTTTAATACCGGTGAACAGTATTTCGGTTTCGGTGGTAAGTTCTTCGTATTTCGGTGGATCGCGGTGTATGCTTACGCCATTTTCTTTCGATACCGGTGGAAGTCCGTCAACCGCATCGCCGGTTACGTTAAGCAGGCGTCCGAGAACCATTTCTCCTTTTGGCATAGTGATGGGCGAACCGGTTGAAATAACTTCAATACCCCGGCTAAGTCCGTCGGTCGAATCCATGGCAATGGTTCGCACGGTGTCTTCGCCAATATGTTGCTGGCATTCAAGGATTAATGGAGGTTGGTTTTTGCGTTCAACCGAAAGTGCGTCGTAAATATTGGGCAGCGACTCGTTGTTTTCGAAAACGACATCAACCACGGGGCCCACAACCTGTAGAATTCTCCCTTTTATTGCCATAGCTAAAATTGTTAATTGGTTCTGTTCATCATGGTATTTGCAAGTAATAACAACTCTTGTTTTTGATTGTTTGAAACATTGAGGTTTTCCCAGCAAAGCAAAGCTTTTTGGTAGTATTCTTCCATCTTGTCGATGGTGAGTTTAGCTACATCGAGTTGTTCGTAAACCGAAATAACCTGCTTGATTTTTATGTCGGCGCTTATTGCTGCGTTTTCCATTAGTGCTCTTAATTTCGTGCTTAGTTCATCATTGGCCAGTTCGAGAGCTTTAAGCATCAGGTAGGTCTTTTTATTCGAGACAATATCGCCACCAATTTTTTTCCCAAATGTATGGGTGTTTCCAAACGTGTCGAGGTAGTCGTCGCGCAATTGGAAGGCCATGCCCAGGTTGTAGCCAAATTCGTATAGTAAATTAGCTTCATGCATGGGGGCATTGGCAGTTAGTGCTCCTATTTTGAGGCTGGCAGCAATTAGCACTGCTGTTTTCATCCCAATCATATCGAGATAATTATCGACAGTAACCGTGTTTTGATTTTCGAAGTCCATGTCAAATTGTTGTCCTTCGCAAATTTTTAGTGCGGTGTTGGTGAATATGCTGAAAATTTCGCGGAAGTTTTTACTATCGACCCGGTTGAGGTATTCGTACGATAAAATTGACATAGCATCGCCCGAAAGTATGGCCGTATTATACGAATATTTTACATGAACGGTTTCGTTGTTGCGACGCAGGCTTGCGTTGTCCATAATATCGTCGTGCAACAAGGTGAAGTTGTGAAACATTTCGATGGCAATAGCTGCCGGAATGGCTTTTTCGAGTTGATTGTTGTAAAGTTCGTGTGCCATAAGCAGCAAAACCGGCCTGATGCGTTTTCCGCCGGCTTTCAGGGTGTATGCTACCGGTTCGTATAAGTATTTTGGTTGTCGATGCCCGGTTGTTTCGATTTCTTTTTCAAGTTTCGATTCAAAAAGGCTAAGTAATTCTTTATAATTGTGCATCGGCTGTATCTTTTTCCTTCTTTTCTACCGTTGATTGTTCTATCTCCAGCTCGTCAAGGTCAATATCTTCTTCTTCATTATAAATCTGAAGCATAGGTTCGTGAAAGGCTTTGGTTGTAATTATACGTTCGAGGCCTATCAACAACGATGGCAGTACCACCAGGTTCGATATTAATGCAACAAGCAAAGTAATGGTTACTAAGATACCAAGAGATTGCGTACCACCAAATTTTGAAATGGAAAAAATGCCAAATCCGAAAAGCAATACCGTTGAGGTATAGAGCATGCTTACGCCGGTTTCTTTTAATGCCCTGAAAACCGATTTACTGATATTCCAGTTTGTGAGGTTGAGTTCTTGTCGGTATTTGGCTAAAAAGTGAATGGTGTTGTCAACCGATATTCCAAAAGCAATACTAAAAACGAGTATGGTAGAGGCTTTGATTGTTATGCCGGTGAAACCCATAATTGCAGCGGTTGTTAGTAGAGGGATGATATTGGGAATAAGCGACATAAGAACCATTCGGCTGGAGTTAAACATGAAGGCCATGAAAATTGAAATGAGTAAAATAGCCAAAGTCAGGCTTCGGAGAAGATTGCTTACCAGGTACTGGTTGCCTTTAAACGAAGTTACCATCGAACCGGTTACCATTACATCGTATTGGTCGGATGGAAAAATACGAGCCATTTCTTGATGTATCCTATGATAAAGCGAATCCATTCTCTTTGTGCCAATGTCTTTTACCCTGAAACTCATACGAGCCACTTGCATTGTGCTATCGATAAACGATTCAGCAATATTGAAATTATTATCTCCATTTTGGGCATACGAAAGGATGAAATTTCGCTCGGTGGAACTGGGTAGCGAATAAAACTTTTCGTTTCCGTTATAAAAGGCCTGTTTGGCCATTTTTACAATGTTAACATACGATAAAGATGACGAAAGTTCGGGAAAGCTACCCAGAGTTTTGTCAATACTCTCAATTTTTTTCAAAGTGGAGGCATTAATAATACCGTTGGGTTTTTTGGTGTCGATTACAATTTCGAGCGGCATAATACCATCAAAATTTTTTTCAAAATATTTAACATCAACTGCAATGGGCGATTTTGAAGGAATATCGTCGAGCAAATACCCGGTGCTGTGTATAAGCGAGATGCCAAAAATACTAACGGCCACAAGTATTGTTACCATCACATAAACTGTTTTCCGATAATTTTGCGACACATAAATAAGCTTGTTTATTACCCTGCCCAGCGTTTTTCGTTCAAGATGTTCGATATGACGCGATTGTGGCGGTGGGTAAAAACTGAAAATTGTGGGAATCATTATAATGGAAAGCACAAAGAGAAACAGAATATTTATTGATGCAATAATGCCAAATTCTCTTAATATTGAACTGTTGGTTGTAATGAAGGTGGCAAAGCCCATGGCCGTGGTGAGATTAGTGAGAAATATGGCGTTGCCTATTTTCATAATCACCCTTTTAAGTGCTTTTATTTGGTTTTGATGAATGCGATATTCGTAGTGATATTTATTTAAAATGTATATGCTATTTGGAATGCCGATTACGATTAGCAAGGGTGGAATCATACCGGTGAGAACGGTTATTTCGTAGCCTAAAAGAACCATGCTGCCCATGGCCGTTGCTACCCCCGAAAGAACGACCAGCGCAGGGAAAATCATGGCTTTAAACGATTTGAAAAACAAGAACAGGATTAACAGACAAATAACCAGGGCCAGTACTGTAAACATGTAAATCTCGTGCTTAATCAGCATCGCGTTTTTCACGTTAATGTACGGTAGCCCCGAGTAGCGTATCTTGTTTTGAGTGTCGTTTTCGTATTCGCTGCACCGATGTCGTATTTGTTCAACCAAATCTTCGCGTTCTTTGGTAGCCATACGGTCTTTGTTCATGGTTAGTATGGCCAGATAGGTATGAATGCTGTCGTTGTATAGGTATCCACGATAAAGTGGCATCGATTCAAAAACCTGGCGCAGACTGTCGAGTTCGCTTTGCGATTGTACCGGATGGTCGAATATTTGTTTTATGTTGAATTGTTTCTTGTCGGTATCTTTAACCAGTTGGTAACTGTTGGATACCGAAAGCATGTTTTCGACAGCGCTGATGGATGATAGCTCGTTGCAGAGTTGTACCCAGCGATTAAAATGCTCCAGGTTGTAAAAGTCCTCATCTTCAACTCCAAGTATGATAAAATTCCCCTCTTCGCCAAACTGTTTTTTGAAGTTTTTGAAGTCAATCATCGCCGAGTCCTTCTCGGGGAGCATTTGTGTATAGGTGTACGACATTTCAATTTTCAGGCCGGTGTAGCCCATGAAAATTGTAAATAGTACCGTAACAATAAGAAGAAATACTCTATATCTTAAGATGAAACTTGATAATCTCTGCCACATTTCCCGTCTGAATTAAACTTGGCGAAAGTACGATTATTCAACGATTTTAGCAAAGCGAAAATAAAAAGTCCATTCCGAACCATTTGAGTGTTGTTCAGAATATTAAATTTGTGGACATAATTTCGTTGACCTATGACTGTACTTTTATTGCTATTGACACTTGCAGGTGCATCTGCTTTATTTTTATACGGCATGAAGCTTTTGAGCGAGTCGCTGCAAAAAATAATGGGCGACCGCATCAGGGCTATTCTGTCGTCAATGTCGTCGAATCGCATTAAAGGCATTCTTACCGGTATTTTTATAACCGCACTGATACAGTCGTCGTCGGCAACAACCGTAATGGTCGTTAGTTTTGTAAACGCGGGCATTCTTCGCCTTTTCGATGCCATAACCATCATTATGGGCGCTAATGTGGGTACTACCATTACCTCGTGGATTATTGCCGTTTTTGGTTTCGAAGTAAACTTTTCGATATATGCATTGCCCCTGATTGGCGTAAGCATTCCATTGCTTTTTTCATCGCGCCGGAAAATTAAGAACTGGGGCGAAATGTTGCTCGGCTTTGCGTTGCTTTTTGTTTCGCTTCGCTTTATAAAAGAGGCCATACCCCAGTTTGAAGCCGGATGGTCAGACCCGTTTTTTGGTTTTATAGCATCGTGGGGCTATTTGTCGTATCTAATTTTTATTGTATTTGGAGCTGTTGTAACAGTAATTATTCGTTCGTCGAGTGCTATAATTGCGCTTACCATGGTGCTGGCATTAAACGGATGGATTGATTTTTACTCGGCAGCGGCAATGGTTATGGGCGAAAACGTTGGTACCACCCTGGCTGCCATCTCGGCTGCCCGTATTGCAAATGTTACCGCCAAACGTGCTGCGCTGGCTCACCTGTTTTTTAACCTTTTTGGTGTTGTATGGATTTTGGCCATCTTTCCGCTTTACATTAAAGGTTTTGCCTGGCTTTATGTTAGTATCGGGGGTGCAAATCCATTACAGCAAAGCATTGCCTCTCCACTCGCACTTGCCCTTTTTCATACCTTGTTTAACCTATTGAATGGCTTCATTTTAATTGGATTTTCAAAAAATATTGCACGTTTTGTAAGCCGCAAAATACCATCGACCAGCCAATCCGACAGCGAATTTAAACTGCGTCACATCAAAATTGGCCTTTTATCAACCCCCGATGCATCGCTTTTTCAGGCGAAGCGCGAAACAACCGTGTTTGCTGAAAAAGTACGAAAAATGTTTTTAAACGTCGAACGTGCTTTCGACGAAACTTCCGACCGCGAATATGCTCTTTTAAGTGAACGCATACGCGAAACTGAAGAATATGCCGACCGACTCGAAAAAGAAATAGCCACATACCTGACCAAAGTGGGCGAAGGACGCTTAAGTGAGTCCAGCTCGAAAAGCATGCGGGCGCTATTTAAAATGATTGACGACATTGAAAGCATTGCCGACTCGTGTATCAATATTTTAAATGCCATCGACCGGAAACACGAAATGAAAGTGCGCTTTCCGGAGCAAATTAACAACAACGTTCGACTGATGTTCAACATGGTACGCGATGCACTCGACATGATGGTTACTATGCTTACTCACAACGAAGAGCTGCCCTTAAGTATGGCTGTCGAAACCGAAAAAGAGATTAACAATTTTAGAGATATTTTGAAAAGCGAGCATCTGAATAACCTCGAAAAAGGAGTGTATAAATACGATGCCGGTATAGTTTATAACGATATTATTTCGCAATGCGAACGAATTGGCGATTATGCCATTAACGTTGACGAATCGTATAAAAATACCGTTTAAAACTGAATTGATTTGTGATGAAACGAGCATGAACTTTTTTAATCAAAAGATTCCCAAAGGCAATGATTAACCCCGATAGACATCGGGGCATGTGAGAGCGAAGCGGTTCCATACGTTTTTAAATTTAGAATTAAACTATGGAACAAATTATAAATTTTAAACGTATGAAACGAGCATGTAAAACGATCGCATCCAAGAGGATGATTACATACATGCGAGTTCCCCCGAAAAATCGGGGCAGGCATACGATACCATAAAATCAAACAATTTAATCGTATGAAAACATACCACGAAATAAACGAAAAGATAAGAAAGGGCCAAGCTGTTGTGGTAACTGCCGAGGAGGTGGCAGCCATGGCCAGGGAGGCATCGCCCGAAGAAATTGCCGAGAAGGTTGATGTGGTAACCACTGCAACCTTTGGTGCAATGTGCTCAAGCGGGGCTTTTATCAATTTTGGACATGCCGACCCGCAAATCCGGATGGAAAAAATACGGCTCAACGGAGTGCCTGCCTACGAAGGGCTTGCTGCGGTTGATACCTACATTGGTGCTACGGCTGTTCATCCCGATAATCCGATTTATGGCGGCGCTCATGTAATTGAAGAGTTGATAAGCGGAAAAGACGTGGTGCTCGAAGCCTGGGGCAAAGGTACCGACTGCTATCCGCGTAAGCATATTAAAACAGTCATCAACAAAAATTCGGTTAACGAGATGTTTATGTTTAACCCGCGTAATGCCTATCAAAATTACAATGTTGCGGTAAACACTACTTCGTCAACCAAATATACCTACATGGGTACCTTGTTGCCGAACCTGCGTAACGCCACGTATTCAACCTCGGGCGAGCTCAGCCCCTTGTTAAACGACCCCGAATTCAGAACCATTGGTATTGGCACCCGCATATTTATTGGTGGAACAACCGGCTACGTGGTTTGGCCAGGCACACAATTTAACACATCGAAGCCTAAAAACGAGCTGGGAGTTCCGGTTTCGAATGCTGCCACCATTGCTGTTATTGGCAATATGAAGAACATGAGCAGCGAATTTATCAAAGCGGCTTATTACGAACGATACGGGGTGAGCATGTTTATCGGTATTGGCATTCCGATACCGATACTCGATGCCGATATGGCTCGGCGCGTTTCGATAAACAACAGCCAGATTGAAACTTCTGTGCTCGATTATGGTACGGTTGGTACGCCTAAGCTGGGTCAGGTTACCTACGAACAGCTTCGCTCGGGAACCATTAAAGTGAATGGCAAAAAAGTACGCACAGCGCCCGTAGCTAGTTTGAGCAAGGCACGGCACATTGCAGCGCTGCTTAAAAACCAGATCCAAAAAGGTGAATTTATGTTGCAGCAGCCGGTTGAACTTTTCCCTGAAAATACATCGCTGAACAGTTTGCAGGAAATTGACCCCGAAAGCAAAGGAGGTGCATTATGAGAATGGTAAAAAGACGTTACGTGCTAAAATTTCCGCCTAAAAGTGGCGATAAACCGTTAAGCTATGTGCTGGTAAAAGATTACGACATCCGGATTAATATATTGAAGGCCGAAGTGGTACCAGGCAAACGGGGGAATTTACTACTCGAACTTCAGGGCAGGCAAACAAATATTACCCAGGGAATTAATTATCTGAAATCGCAACAAATAGAATGTACCCCGCTCGATAAAACCATTACTCTTGAACAGGACAAATGCATTCACTGCGGTAATTGTACGGCTGTTTGTTTTGCCGGTGCTTTAACCATGCACCCCGAAACCTGGGAACTTCAGTTCGATAAAAGCAAATGCATTGTTTGCGAGTTATGCCTCAAGGCCTGCCCGCTTAATCTTTTCGAAATCGATTTTCACGACGATGCCGAGTAGCCCAAAAGGCATACAACCCCGTTTTTACCGCAACTTAATGGGGCAGGGGCGTTTCAAATCGTTTGTGGTGGGATACAAAGATTCCGATTTATGGCTGGGGGTCGATGCCGAAAGCTATTCGCCCCTGATGCCCGAATTTGCCCGAGAATGCCTTGTTGAACTTCGAAAATCGCTCGAAGCTTATATTGTTCGTTATCCCGAATTTGCAACTTCGTTTTGCCCGGTTCGATGTCAGCCCGATGCACCACCGGTAGCAAAATCTATGTGTAATGCTGCACATAAAGCGAATACAGGTCCGATGGCTGCTGTGGCCGGTGCATTTTCTGAATTTATAGCCAAAGCCATCGATTCGGAGTTTGGTGTACACGAAATTGTGGCCGAAAACGGGGGCGACTTATTCCTTAAAATTGAATCCGACCTGGTACTGTCGGTCTATGCCGGTGCCTCGGCTTTATCGGGTAAGGTTGGCTTAAAAATACCGGCAGCCTTGTCGCCGCTGGGGGTATGTACCTCGGCGGGTACAGTTGGCCCATCAGCCAGTTTTGGCCAAGCCGACGCTGTTGTCGTAGCTGCTGCCGATACCGCTACTGCCGATGCTTTTGCCACGGCCATTGGTAACCGGGTTCAAACATCCGAAGACATAGAGCAGGCTCTGAAAATTTTTGATTCAAACTTGCCGATGAAATCGCTTCTGATTATTTGTGATGATAAAATGGGGGTTAAGGGCGAAATTGAACTTTCTTTGTTACGCTGATTTTCTTAATTTAGCATCGTATTATACATAAATTCAAAATTCAAGAAATGATGAAGATTTTTTTCCTGTCAATTGCCCTTTTTTTTACATTTAATTTGTCTGCTCAGCATATTGAACTGCCCCAGCCCGAAAAAACGGGTGGGATGCCATTGATGGAAGCCCTGAATAACAGGCGTACTGTGCGTTCTTTTCAGTCGAAAGACCTGACACTACAACAGTTGTCAAACTTGTTGTGGGCGGCGTGGGGTATTAATCGCGAAGGCGGAAAACGAACAGCTCCATCGGCACGTAACTTTCAGGAAACCGACCTGTATGTACTGCTCAAAAACGGTGTTTATCTTTACGAAGCTTCGAAAAACCAATTGGTTTTTGTGTCTGATAAAGATGAGCGAGAATATGCAGGTTCGCAAAATTTCATTAAAGATGCTCCGGTTCAGCTGGTTTTGGTTGCCGACCTCGACCGCATTAGCGGCGGCTCGTCTGGTAAGCTGAATACGGCTTATATTGATGCCGGATATATTTCGCAGAACATATACCTGTGGTGTGCTTCCGAAGGGCTGGGTACGGGAGCCCGAGCCATGATTAACCAAGAAGAGCTTGGCCCGAAATTAAAGCTCAACTCCAATCAGAAAATAATTATTGCACACAGCGTCGGGTACGAAAAATAGCGGTCGGTGCTAATACCTGCAATCTTCAGCATTGTTGCAATGGCACTTCCCGGTACGTTCGCGCAGAGCCAGGCACATTTGATGCCCAATATCGGCAGCGGTAAGCGCAACCATTACCCCGGCATCCTGTAAGGCTTTAATTTTGCTTTCGGCGGTTCCTTTCGAGCCGCTTATTATGGCGCCTGCATGCCCCATTCGTTTGCCTTTGGGGGCCGATGAGCCTGCAATGAATGCCGAAACCGGTTTTTGAACATTCGATTTAATGAATTCGGCTGCTTCTTCTTCGTCGCTGCCGCCAATTTCGCCAATAAGAACAATACCTTCGGTTTCGGGGTCGTCGTTAAACATTTTGATGACGTCGATGTGGTTAAGCCCGTGGATAGGGTCGCCACCAATGCCCACTGCGGTGCTTTGCCCCAGGCCGGTAAGTGTAGTTTGATGTACCGCTTCGTAGGTGAGCGTTCCCGAGCGAGATACAATGCCAATTTTCCCTTTTTTATGAATGAAACCCGGTGCTATGCCTACTTTGGCTACATCGGCTGTAGTAATGCCCGGACAATTGGGGCCGATAAGTATCGAGTCGGATTTTTTTAGGTATTGGTGTACGTTTAGCATGTCGCGTACGGGTATGCCTTCGGTAATGGCCACAATGAGCTTTATCCCGGCATCGGCGGCCTCGATAATGGCATCGGCGGCATACGGAGCCGGAACAAATATCATAGTGGTATTGGCTGCTGTTTTGGTTACAGCTTCTTTAACATTGCCAAAAACCGGAAATCCTTCGATGCTGCTTCCCGCTTTTTTGGGGTTAACGCCTCCTACCACATTGGTGCCGTATTCGTGGCAGCGTAAGGTATGAAACAATCCGGCTTTACCGGTAATCCCCTGGGTGATGAGTCGTGTATTTTTATCAACTAGTATGGCCATAGTGAATGTTATTTTTGAGTTACAGAGACGGATTTGCGTGCGGCATCGTCGAGGTTGTTGGCGCTAATAATGTTGAGCCCCGACTGGTCGATAATTTTCTTACCGATATCGACATTGGTGCCTTCGAGGCGAACAACAAGCGGCAGCTTAAGGCCGCTCGACTTAACGGCCGCAACAATGCCATTGGCAATGGTGTCGCATTTCATTATTCCGCCAAAAATATTTACCAGTATGCATTCAACTTTACTATCGGATGAAATAATCTCAAATGCCTTGGTAACAGCTTCTTCGGTTGCCGATCCGCCAACATCGAGAAAATTAGCGGGTTCGCCGCCGTTATGCTTAATCGAATCCATGGTAGCCATTGCCAGCCCTGCGCCGTTTACCATACAGCCGATATTGCCATCGAGCGAAATGTAGCTCATGCCAAATTTCGATGCTTCAATTTCGGCTTCGTTTTTTTCGGCATCAGGGTCGCCCCCGGTTTCTTTTTGCCGGTAAACCGCGTTATCGTCAATGTCGAACTTACAGTCGAGCAACTCCAGTTTGTTTTCGTCGGTTATGGCCAGGGGGTTTATCTCAATTAGGGTGGCATCGTATTTCAGATACACGTTGTACAATTTCTGAAGAATATCGCCAAGTTGTTCTTTTAACGTATTGTCGAGCCCCAAAAAGTCGGCCGCTTTGGTTTTAAGGTCTTCAGATAAAGATTTTCCGAATTCGGGATAAAGACGTAAAATTCGATCCGGAGTTTTTTCGGCTACTTCTTCAATGTCAACGCCACCATCGGGCGAAATCATAATCAGCGGACTCACTTTTGCACGGTCGAGCAAAATAGCCAGGTAGAACTCGTGGAGCGCATTGCCGGCTTTTTCGAGCAATACCGAATGTACGCTAACGCCTTCGGGACCGGTTTGGTGGGTAACCAGTTGCATTCCAATTATTTCAGAAGTGAATTTTGTGGCCTCTTCGGGGGTGCTGTATCGTTTTATGCCACCGGCCTTGCCGCGTCCGCCAGTGAAAGCCTGCGCCTTCACCACACCCTCAGTGAAGCTAACTTTACTAAGTGCTTCGCGAACATCGCCGGCTTTGCGTACATGGATGCTGTCGGGGACAGGCAAGCCTGCCTTACGTAGTAGCGCTTTTGACTGGTATTCGAGTAGTTTCATAGTCTGTGCTTAATGTCGAAAGATAAATAATAAAAATTAACAAATTATTTTATGGGAATGTTCAGCATATAGGGCATTCGGGCTTAAGCATTAATTTTCTGCAAATAATTAATCGGAATAATTAACTTTGCTGCTTAAAAGTATGAATATGTATTCGATAAGACAAAATAAAGTTTCCCGCTTGCTGCAGAAAGACCTGGCAACTATTTTCCAGGAATTGACGCGCTCGTCGATTAAAGGGAGAATGATTTCGGTAACCGTGGTACGTGTGTCGAAAGATTTAGCGGTGGCTAAGGTTTACCTGAGCATATTTCCATCGGAAGGCGCTTCCGAAACTTTGAATCTGATAAAACAACTTTCGGGGCAAATTCGCGGAGAGTTAGGCCGTAAGGTAGGCAAACAATTGCGAATTGTGCCCGAACTCGCTTTTTTTCTCGACGATAGTCTTGATTATATCGACCATATTGATGATGTTTTAACTCAAAAACCCTAAAAATGCAACACGAACCTTTAAAAATCTCGCCAGAATTAATCAAGTGGTGAGCGTTTTTTAAAATCATCTTTAACAGGGTATTCTATTTCATGCAAGTTTCATTTTATATAGCACGCAGGTATTTTCGTACTAAAAAAACCAGAAATGTAGTAAACATTATTTCGGGTGTGGCTATGGTGGGTGTAATTGTGGGTACCATGGCACTTGTAGTGGTGCTTTCTATTTTTAATGGTTTCGATGTACTTATTAAATCTTTCTTCAGTTTTTTCGACCCACAAATAAAAATTACGGCTGTAGAGGGAAAACAATTTGACCCGTCGGCTGAAGCCTTACAACAGCTACGCAACGACGAGTCGGTGATTCACTTTTGCGAAGTAGTTGAAGAAATTGCACATTTTCAGTTCGAAGGGAGACAGTTTATTGCACGCATCAAGGGTGTTGAAGACGAATTTTTGGAGATGAGTAACCTGGGTGAGGTTTTATACGATGGAGACCTTTTGCTGAATGATGGAAATTTCGATTATGCTATTATAGGGCGTGGTGTGGCGTATAACTTAGGGGCTGCTACGAATTTTGTTCGTCCGGTAAGCATTTCGGTACCCAAAAAAGGAGTGGGGCTGTCGTCGTTTTCGAATCCATTCAGGCAAAAGCATGTGTTTTTATCGGGAATTTACGCGGTAGGACAACAAGAAGTTGACAACCAGTATGCTTTGGTGCCTATTGGTATGGCGCGCGAATTGCTCGACCTTAAAAACGAGGTAACCGCAATCGAATTGGGTTTGGCCAAAGGGGTTGATTCGAATAAATTTCAAAAGAAGGTGCAAAAATTATTGGGGACTGAATTCCGCGTTCAGAATCGGTATCAGCAGCACGAGCAATATTACCGGGTGGCCGAAAGCGAACGCTTTTTTATCTATCTTATTCTGTCGTTTATTGTAATTATAGCCTCGTTTAATCTGGCCAGTTCAATTGCCATGCTCATTCTCGATAAAAAGAAAGATATCCACACGCTGCTTAGCCTGGGAATGACCCGCAAAAAAGTAAGCCGCATTTTTTTATACGAAGGGATGCTGGTTTCGGTGTTGGGAGCAGCTATCGGTATGGCTCTGGGGGTGCTTATTTGTATGGGGCAAATTCATTTTGGCTGGCTTAAATTTCCAACCATGTCGTTCGCCGTGGAAAATTATCCTGTTGAGATACGAATGGGCAGTTTGTTTCTTATTGCTTTTACGGTAATTGTTATTGGTGCAGTAGCCTCGTGGTTGCCGGTACGTTTTCTGCCCGAAAGCTTTTTTGAGCACGAAAATAATTAAACCGGTATCCTTTTAAAAGCAGCTCATTCCTGTTTTTATATCCCGAAGCAAAGCCGAAAACTCATCTTTTTTTTTCATATTTGCACCTATGCAATTTAATCGAGTAATTGGACAGCAAGCCATAAAAAAGCGGCTTATCGATGGCGTAAATGAAAACCGCATTAGCCATGCGTTGTTGTTTGCCGGCTCCGAGGGTACTGGCAAACTGGCTATGGCCATAGCCTATGCGCAATACGTGGCTTGCACCAATCGTACCGAAACCGACTCGTGTGGAACCTGCCCTTCGTGTAAGAAATTCAATAAATTGGCGCATCCCGACTTGCACTTTGTATTCCCGGTGGTTAAAACACCCAAGCTAAAAGAGCCGGTTAGCGATAACTACATCAAACCGTGGCGCGAAATGGTTGGGCAGAATCCTTATTTCAATCTTAATATGTGGTACAAAGCCATTGATGTTGAGAACGCACAGGGGAAAATTTATGTACACGAGAGCCACGAAATTATTCGCAAACTGAATCTCAAAACATTCGAGGCCGAGTATAAGGTGATGATTATTTGGATGGCTGAGCGCATGAATGTGCAGTGTGCTAATAAGTTACTTAAGATGATTGAAGAACCACCACCCAAAACCTTATTTATTCTAATTACTGAAAACGACGAACAAATATTGCCAACCATACGGTCGCGCACACAACTTATTAAATTCAATAAAATTGATCATCAGTCGATGGCTGGAGTCTTAGCTGCTATGCCACAATCGGAAGGCAAAAATATCGAAGGACTGGTGCATTTGGCCAATGGCAATTTTATCACGGCCATCGATTTGCTGCAACCCGACGAGGAAAAGACCCTTTATTTTGAGCATTTTACATCGTTAATGCGTTCGGCATACGTTCGCGATTGGCAAGGCATATTCGATTGGGCCGACAACGTAGCCGGCATGGGTCGCGAAAGGCAAAAAAACTTTCTGAATTATTGTATGCGTATGATGCGTGAGAACTTTGTTCTAAATTTTCAACGCAATGATCTGGTTTTTCTGAATGAAACCGAAAAAGGCTTTTCATCCAAATTCAGTCCTTTTATCAACGAACGAAACATTATCACTTTTTCAGAAGAGCTAGAAAAAGCCTATCGCGATATTGCCCAAAATGGCAATCCTCGTGTAATCTTTCTCGATTTTTCGCTTAAAGTAGTTAAGCTAATCAGAGCCTGAGCAAAGCAAACGCATACTCCCGAACACAAAACTTACGAAATGACGGTGCAAACCTTTCGAAAAGGTTTAAAAAATAGCTATTTTTAGCACCATTTATAAATCAATATATACCTTTCAGGTTACTGAAAGGCCCATAAATGTTAAAATATGACAACAGGAAATCCAATTTTCAGAGGATGTACAACGAATAAATTATCGGGCTCGTGCGCTAAACTCGATGTACAAAACTGGCTGAAAGATATACCCAATACGCATAATTCGGAAGATATTGTTGAAATACGATTCAAGAATACGCGTAAAGACTATTATGCCAACGTAAACCGTTTAAGCCTCGAAGTGGGCGAGTTGGTAGCTGTTGAGGGCAACCCCGGCCACGATATCGGTATGGTGTCGTTAACCGGCGATTTGGTGCTTAGACAAATGAAACGCCATAAAGTTACCACCGTAAATGGCGAACTCCGTAAGGTTTACCGAAAAGCCAAGCAGGTCGATATCGAAAAGTGGGAAGCAGCCATGAAAAGAGAGCACGAAACGATGATAAAATCGCGCCAGCTTGCAGTCGATCTTCGCCTGAATATGAAAATTGGCGATGTTGAATACCAGGGCGATGGCACCAAAGCCATCTTTTATTACATAGCCGACGAACGTGTCGATTTTCGTCAACTCATTAAAGTGTTGGCCGAAACGTTTCGCATTCGGGTAGAAATGAAGCAGATAGGAGCTCGGCAGGAAGCCGGACGTATTGGAGGTATAGGCCCCTGTGGTCGCGAACTATGTTGCAGTGCCTGGATGTCGAATTTTAGCTCGGTTACTACAGTAGCTGCCCGATATCAGGAAATATCGATGAACCCACAAAAACTGGCAGGTCAATGCAGTAAACTTAAATGCTGCATCAACTACGAAGTAGATTGCTACATCAACGAGCAAAAAGATTTTCCACCCAAAGAGCGACTGAAAACAGAAGAAGGCGAATACATATATCTTAAATCGGATGTGTTTAAACGTACTTACTATTACACGCTAGATAGTAGAGCCCCAACCGGGCAGGTGGCCGTACCGGTGAGCCGTGTCAAGCAAATTATGCGTATGAACGAAAAGGGAAAAGTGCCCGAACGGCTAATTGAGATTTCCGACATCGATATAAATATTGAAAAGGCTTTGCCAAACTACGAAAATGTGGTTGGGCAGGACAGCCTTACCCGTTTTGATAAGCCTAAAGATGATAGCCGACGGAAAAAACGACGCCCGAAACGAAGAATGAAAAATGACGATAATGCAAGGCCGCCACGCGATAAAGCCCGGCAAGATAAACCTAAAAGCGAAGGAAATCAACGAAACAATCAACGTCGAAAACCATCGGGTAAGTTTAAAAAGCCACGCAATCAACGCAACGATAAAGAAAAAGAATAGCTGCCGCTTATTGGCAGCCTGAAATTTTTAAAATAAAGGAAGTTAATGTTTCATAGACTAAAATATAATTGTTTTGTAATGCCTGTGCTGTTGGTGTTTGTCGCCTGTAGCTCCAATACTATGTATCACGAAAACAAGATGGTTGATAAGACCGTTTGGCATGCCGATTCGATTCTTACTTTCCGATTCGATGTTAGCGATACTGTTTCGTTATGTGATATAAATATTAGCACCCGAAATCTTGAGGCATATCCTTACAGCAATATTTGGTTTTTTGTGAAAATAACAGCCCCCGATTCTTCGATGGTGTCCGATACTGTTGAGTATCAGTTGGCTGAAGCCAGTGGAAAATGGCTCGGAACCGGAACAGGAGGACTGTACAGCAACGAATTTAACTTTCTACAAAATGTTTATTTCCCGATTAAGGGAGCTTATAGCATAGCCATAAAACACGGAATGAGAAATAAAAGCCTGAAAGGAATCAGTGATATCGGGCTTTCAGTCGAAAAAAAGAATTAGTGCAGTGGGGAAGAATAAGCTAAAGAAATTTGCTGATATGGAACAATTTCAAAATGTGATACAAGTTCCGTATCGTGCCATTAACCATTCTAATCATTCCCTCAAAGGAAAATGGAATGAGCATTTTTTCAAAAATGATATGCCTTTAGTACTCGAATTGGGTTGCGGAAAAGGTGAATATACTACAGGGCTGGCAAAAATAGATAAATCGAAGAATTACATTGGGGTTGATATTAAAGGAGCCCGTATGTGGAAAGGAGCCCGGTTTGCTATTGAAAACAACCTGGCAAATGTTGCTTTTTTACGTACTCACATCGAAATGCTTGACCAGTTTTTTGCCCCTGCCGAGGTAGCCGAAATATGGCTTACTTTTCCCGACCCACAAATGAAAAAGACTCGCAAACGATTAACATCTACCCGATTTATCGAAATGTATCGCAAGTTTATTAAGCCTGGTGGTCTTATTCATTTAAAAACCGACAGCAACTTTCAATACCAATATACCCTCGAAATGATTAAAGCCAACGGCTTTGAAATCGTAGATCAGATTTCTGATATTTATAATACCGAAACGATTGTGCCCGAAAAGCTACAAATCAAAACATTTTACGAGAAACAATGGCTATTGCGAGGCATCAATATTAAATACCTGGCTTTTATTCCCCATCAAAATCAGCTAATAGAGCCCGATGTTGACATAGAGCCCGACAGTTATCGCAGTTTCGGGCGTGGCGCAATAACACTCGACGAATAAAAAACTTTATTTGTTCGCATAAAATTACCGATGAATTAAGGTTTTGTGTGTTGACCCACTCATTTTTGACTTTCTTTTTGTTTGACCAAACCCTACACTTAAGGTATATTTGCTTAAAACATACATTCATGCGCATTAAGGCAAGTTTCAAAAAATACACACTCAATTTTATTCGTCCTGCCGGTACTTCGCGTGGCGTTTATACCAGTAAGAACAGTTGGTTCCTGTTTTTAAACAATGAAAACTATACCGGGGTGGGCGAATGCTCAATTTTAAACGATTTAAGTATCGACAATCGGCCAGACTTCGAAGAAAAGCTAAAGCAGGTTTGTGGCGAAATTAATAATGGAACGTTCGATTTTGATGACAGACTCGAGTCGTTTCCGGCTATTCGTTTTGGACTCGAAACGGCTTTGGCCGATTTGAATAATGGCGGTAAACACATTCTTTTTCCCTCGGCATTTACATCGGGTAGCGACGGAATTCGTACGAATGGACTAATATGGATGGGCGATGCAGATTTTATGCGTAGTCAGATTGCTCAAAAGCTTGATGCGGGGTTTTCGTGTATCAAATTGAAAATTGGTTCGCTGAACTGGAAAACAGAGCGTGAACTGATTGCTGAAATGCGCCGTCAGTTTATGGCAACCGAACTTACTATACGGGTCGATGCTAACGGAGCTTATAATACAGAGAACGTACATGGTGTTTTGAACGATTTGGCTGAGCTTGATGTGCATTCCATTGAACAGCCCATAAAAGCCGGGCAATGGGAACAAATGGCTGCATTATGCGCAAACCCGCCCCTTCCTATAGCACTCGACGAAGAGTTAATTGGGATTGCATCGTACGAAAAAAAGTACCAGCTGATTAATGCCATCAAACCTCAATACCTGGTATTGAAACCCGGCCTGGTTGGAGGTTTTTATTCGTCAAACGAGTGGGTGAAACTGGCAGACGAGCATTCTGTCGGGTGGTGGGCTACTTCGGCTCTCGAATCGAATATCGGGCTTAATGCCATTGCCCAGTGGGTATATACAAAAGATGTAAAAATACCCCAAGGACTGGGAACCGGTTTGTTATTTGCCAATAATATTGAATCGCCCTTAACTTTGCAGGGCGAAAAATTGTTTTATGATATTCATACGAAATGGGAATTAATGCCTTAGCCATAAATGAATAAGCAAATAACGATAAACGGAAAAATTTTAAGTGAAGCTGATTTGGTGCGGGCTGCTGACAATCCTTTGTTGCCCGATTGGGAAAGGCAGGTTTATGCTTTTGTTATTAACTGGTTCGACCATAGCGAAGAAATAGAGCAGAAAACATCGGGCAGTACGGGAAGCCCAAAAAAAATAATGCTGAAAAAATCTATGATGGTAGCTTCGGCACATAAAACCATTCGTTATTTTGATTTTAAAAGCGGCCAGGTGGCCTGGTTGTGTTTGCCGGTAAAGTACATTGCCGGAAAAATGATGGTGGTACGTGCCATCGAGGCCCGACTTAACCTGGTTCTTTCGGAGCCCTTGTCGAGCCCCGTTATACCCGTTTCGAAAGTAGATTTTGCAGCTCTGGTGCCCATGCAAATGCATAAAATGCTCTCAGCCGGCGAAGATTTCAGTCGTATTTCGAAACTTATTATAGGAGGAGCTGCTGTCGATTTCAAACTTTTGAAACACATCGAAAAGTTGTCGTGCGAGGTGTATGCGACCTACGGAATGACCGAAACAAGCTCGCATATTGCGCTACAACGTTTAAACGGCAGTAAGCCCGATGCGCATTTCAAACTGCTCGATGGTTTTTCGGTTGCCACCGATGCCCACGGGTGTTTGCAAATTATTGCACCCGATTTTTTTAGTGGTGTAATGCAAACTACCGATGTGGTTGAGTTGATTTCGCCAGTTGCTTTTCGGTGGTTGGGACGAGTCGATCATGTGATTAACTCGGGTGGAATAAAAATATCGCCCGAACCGATTGAAAAAGAAATATCGTTGCTGATTAACAGCGAGTGTGTTATAACATCTCTGCCCGATGAAGTGCTTGGGCAGAAGCTGGTTTTGATTATTGAAGGTTCAGCAGATATTTCCCCAAAAAAGTTACTGATTGACAAAATAAAACAGCGGTTTGGAAAACACCTGGTGCCAAAACTTGTTTATTATTTAGATGTTTTGCCACGTTCGTCAAACATGAAAATTGATCGCGCTGAATTGGTGCATATTATTAAAACAATAAACTTGATTAATGGTTAATGGTTTGTTGATACTTATAAAGGTTAGATGAAATTTTGTTATGTCGGTTGAGTACTTATTCATATTACTAACTTTTGCATTTTACAAACAAGTTTATGTTCTTATGTCAAAAATTTATTGGCTAAAATATGCAACAGTTCGTTAATGTTTTTTAAGTGGTTAATGATGGGCGGTTTTTTTGTGTTGGTCTGATTGTATAAAATACAGACAGTTAGTTCATTACAAAAAAAGTCTCATATCTCATATCTAAAGTCTAACGTACTATTGATATAAAAGTTGTACTTTTAGTTGTGTTTCACTTTAAATTAAAATGTCATGAAACGAATATATGCATTAGTTTTTGGAGTGTTCTTCTCCTTCGCTTTGCAGGCCCAGGAATTAAATCTGCTGTGGTCGTCACCTGCAACCCTCGATATTCCCGAATCGGTTTTGTACGATGCTTCGTCTGAAATGGTTTTCGTCTCCTGCTTAGGGCAGGTTCGCAACGACAAAACCGGCGATGGGTACATTGCTCTTATGAACCTCGAAGGAGAAATTATCAACAAGGAATGGCTTACAGGGCTGAACGATCCCAAGGGAATGGCTATAAATGACGGAAAACTATATGTTTCTGACATCGACGAGTTGGTGGTTATAAACATCCAAGATGCCGAAGTTGAAACACGTTATTCCGCACCCGATGCTTCATTTTTGAACGATGTTACCTACTGTCAAAATGAGATGGTGTTTGTTTCCGATTCGCATCAGCAGCATATTTATGCACTAAAGGATACTACATTTGCTCTTTGGCTCGACGATGAACGTTTGTTGGGCGTTAACGGTTTGTGGGCCGAAGGCGGCAACCTGTATGCCGGCAACGAATCGGTTTGGGCTATCGATCCTAAAAGTAAAAGCATGGCCGAATTATTTAGCGGAACAGGTGGAATTGATGGACTGGAAGCCATTGGCCATCGTAATTTTATTTTTTCGAACTGGGCTGGTCGTATTTATGTTTCGCAGATTGGGCGTGTGTTACTCTTGCTCGACACAAGCGAAGATGAGCTTAATTCGGCCGACATCGATTTTGTACCTGGAAAAAATATGGTGTTGGTTCCTACTTTTATGGGCAACCGTGTTGATGCGTATCAATTGGAATTAAATGGTAAAGAGGATGAAGAATAGCTTCTTTTTTGTGCTTTTCATTATAGTTTTGGCCGGATGCTCGGTTTCTAAAAAAACGAGTTTAGAATCTGGTAACAAAACCAGTACGAATGTACTTACGGAAATAAAATTCTCGCTTATACTTTTTGATGGGAAAGAGATCGATTCAGGGCGGGTGTACTTTACACTTTCGAGCGCCGAAAACCGGTTTTTTGGCCGGGGCTTTTGTAATTCATTTAATGGACAGTATTTTTTAAAAGGTAGTGATACGATAAAATTCAATAACATGGTATCAACAAAAATGGCCTGTCCGGAGCTGGACGCCGAAAACGAGTTTTTTAGCATGCTCAAACAAATTGATTCGTATCGTTTTGAAGGCAAAACTCTTTTACTTAAAAGCTCGGATAATGTACGGGCTGTTTTTTCTGCAGAATAAATTTCTACTTTTGTTTCTCAAGCTCCCCGGTATTTTAGGGTGCTAATGTTTTTTTTTAAAATCTCCAGAATGAAGCTTTACTGGCAACATGCAAAGATTCAGATTCGTACTTCGCTTCTACTCGATTCCATAAACATTCATATTAACGATGGTGAATCGTATGGTATTATTGGGTCTAATGCATCGGGCAAAACCATATTGGCCAAAGCCATTGCCGGGTTGTTGCCCGTTCGCGATGCCGAACCTGCCGAACCGGTACGTTCGGTGTTTGTTTCTTTTCAATCGGGTTTTCAGTTAAAACACGGTGCACGTGCTTACCGGCAGCAGCGATGGAACTTGCCCGATGCCGAGTTTGTACCAACCGTTCGCGAGCTTTTCGAAAAAGTAGAGAAGCAGGAAAAATTACAAAAACTTATTCGAGATTTCGGTTTTCAGAATCACCTCGATCGCTTTGTTATCAGCCTTTCGAATGGAGAACAGCGCAAATTTGAACTGATTAAGGCGATGGCTGATGAGCCGGAGTTATTGGTAATTGATAATGCGTTTAACGGTTTGGATGCTCCATCGAGGGTTTTATTGCACGATATGCTGAATAAAATGGTAGCACAAGGTCGCCAACTGGTGCTTACCGGGTTAAAACCCGATGATTTTCCGGTGTCGCTAAAGCATTTTATCCACGTTGATGGGCAAAGTGCTTTCAATGTCGAGCGTTCGAATATCCGACTTGAATATCCGGCGGTAGATGAGCAGCTTTGTGAAATACCACGTTGGGAAAATTCGACTTACGACGAAATTATCGATTTAGAGCAGCTTAGCCTGGTTTATAACAACACTAAAATACTCGACCGAATAAATTGGCGGGTAATGGCAGGAGAAAAATGGGTGCTGGCCGGTGGCAATGGTTCCGGCAAAACCAGTTTGCTTAACATGATTTTTGGCGATAACCCACGAGCATACAAGTGCCGGATAAGGCTTTTTGGCAGGCAAAAGGGAACTGGTGAATCAATTTGGGACATCAAAAACCGGGTAGGTTTTGTTTCGCCCGAGATGCATCAATACCTGCCTGCGGGGCAATCGGTAAACGATGTGCTTTGTTCGGGCTTCTTTACCTCCGAAGGATTGTATAATAAACCAACATCGTATCAGCGTATTTTAGCTCAAAAGTGGCTTCAGTTGATAAAGCTAGGTCCTTTGTCCGATTTGCCTTTCAATGTACTGGTTTCGTCGCATCAGCGAATGGTGTTGGTGTTGAGGGCATTGATAAAAAATCCGCCACTGCTTATTTTTGACGAACCTTTCCAGGGGCTCGATCCGGAAAATATTGCCGTAATGAAAAATCTTTTAAACAGCATAGCCGAACACACCAATTGCACCATGATTTTTGTTTCTCATTTTGAGGATGAAGTACCGGCATCATTCAATCGCCGGCTTACCTTGCAAAACGGGATGGTGGTTTTGAGAGAATAAAAAAGCCGGCAAAAAATCACAATCGATTCCGTGCCGGCTTCTAATTTTAATAATAAGTGCTAATATTTTAAATCCACTTCACGTAGTTGAAATCGAAGCGATGCGGAAGGTCTTCGTTTTTAGGGAAAATCCGGATGCCATAATCGTAGCTGCCGGGATTCATAATGGTTAAGTCGGTGGTGTAAACTACCGTATTCCCATCCTGTTTCTGCGATTTAAACTCATGGCATTCAATAAGTATATCTTTATCTTCCTGTTTTTCAACCAGTACAACCTCTACTCCAACTTCGTCGGTCGATAAACCGTTTAAATCGATGGTGATGGATGCCGGATGTTTTTCGCCGGTTTTGTACGTTTTTGCAATTCCGTCTTCGATGTTGGTTTCAACCAGTTTGATACCGTCCCAGGCTTCTGCAACTTTGTTTTTCCAGGCCGATAGCGCTTTTGCTTTTTCCAGATTGTTGTTGCTTAGTTTTTCGAAGCGGGCTGCTTGTGGTTCGTAAAAACGTTCGATATAATCGTTTAACTGTCGGCGCATGGTAAAGTTGGGTGCCACTTTGGCAATGGTATTTTTTACATACGAAACCCAATTGTGCGATATGCCGTTTTTATTTCGGTTGTAGTAGGTCGGAATTATTTCCTGTTCAAAAATGTTGTAAATGGTTTCGGCATCCAGCTCGTCCTGGTATTCCTGTACGTCGAACGAGCGTTCGAGTGGTAGTGCCCAACCCGCTTCGGGTTTGTATCCTTCTACCCACCATCCGTCGAGTACCGAAAAGTGTATGGTGCCATTCATTACGCCCTTTTCGCCACTGGTGCCCGATGCTTCGAGTGGGCGTGTAGGCGTGTTCATCCAAATATCAACACCTTGCAGCATCATTTTAGCCAGGTTCATATCGTAATTTTGGATAAAAAGTATCTTCCCGATAAACTCAGGCCTTTTCGAAATTTCAACAATGTGCTTAATCAAAGCCTGTCCGCCACCGTCGGCCGGATGTGCTTTACCTGCAAATAAAAATTGCACCGGGCGCTCGGGGTTGTTAACAATTTTGCTAAGCCGTTCGAGGTTGGTGAAAAGCAGATGTGCGCGTTTGTAGGTGGCAAAACGGCGGGCAAAACCAATGGTTAATGCTTCGGGGTTAAGCTTGCTAAGTGTTTCGGTAATCAGTTTCGGATTTTCATTTCGTTTAATCCAGTTGTCCGAAAAACGTTGTTTAATGTAATCGATAAGTTTTTTCTTGAGCTCTTGCTTCAGTTCTACGATTTCTTCGTCGGGAACATCGTAAATTTTGTTCCAAACGTTTATATCGCTCTGGCTTTCCGGAAAGTCTTGTCCGAAATATTTCCGGTGTAATTCTTTCCACTCTTTGGCTGCCCAAGTCGAGTAGTGAACGCCGTTGGTTACATAGCCAATATGTAATTCTTCGGCGAAATAACCCGGATACAAATCTTTTAGAATATGTTTGCTAACATCGCCGTGTAGTTTGCTTACACCATTAATATTTTGCGATAGGTTGGCGGCAAGGTAACTCATATTGAAATGGTCTTCGCCCATGTTGGTTTTCCCCAGCATAAGGAATTGATCCCAGTTAAGTCCAATCTTTTCGGGAAAAGCACCAAGGTATTTTTTCAGCATGTCGTTGTGAAACGAATCGTGCCCGGCCGGTACGGGGGTATGTGTGGTAAACAGGGTCGATCCGCGTACCAGTTCGCAAGCTTCGTCGAAGCTGATGTTTTGTTCTTCGATGTAGTTTTTAAGCCTTTCGAGACCGATAAAGGCTGCGTGCCCTTCGTTGCAATGATAAACCTCGGCATCAACTTCAAGCGCTTTCAGCACCTTAATGCCACCAAAGCCTAGCAGAATTTCCTGTTTTAGTCGGTTTTCGTTGTCGCCTCCATATAAATGATGAGTTATGTAGCGGTCTTCGTCGCGGTTTTCTTCGATATCGGCATCGAGCAGGTACAGCTTAACGCTGCCAACATTTACCTGCCATACCCTGGCTTTTAGGTTTCGTCCCGGGTATTCAACTTCTATGGTAAGCCATTCGTTGTTTACAAAAACTGGCGTAACTGGTATTTTGGCAAACTCTTCGGCTTCGTAGTTGGCTATTTGCTCACCATGGTTGTTGAGGGCTTGTTTAAAATAGCCATACCGATATAGCAATCCAATGCCGGTCATATTTAGTTTCGAATCGCTGGCTTCTTTTAAATAATCGCCGGCCAGGATGCCCAGGCCTCCGGAGAAAATTTTCAGACTGTCGTGCAGTCCGTATTCCATACTGAAATAAGCAATTTTTGAACTTTCGCTTTTGGCTCTTTCTTCCAGATAGTTATTCATTTCGTTATAAACCCAGTCGAGCTTATATCTGAACTCGTCGTCTTTTTCGAGTTTGATAAAGCGGTTGTAGTTCACTTCGTCGAGCAACACGATGGGGTTGTGCGACGATTCTTCCCAAATTTCTTCGTCGATATATTCGAATAACTCACGAGCCTTGGTATTCCAAGTCCACCAAAGGTTTTTCGAGATTTCTTTCAGACTGTTCAGGCTTTCGGGTATGTTGGATTCAACAACCAGTTTTTTCCAAGCTGGCGTGTTGTTTGCGTTATTGGCAAAATGTATTGATTTATTTTCCATCACTTTCTTGTTTGTTTGAATTTTTAAAGACACGTTATACCATTATTGTTCAGTTTTGGTATAAATAAGCGTGCAATTTCAATCAAATTCATTAATCTGCATCTACTGCATCTACAAACAGCAAAGAGAGTAATAATTTTTGATATTCAGGCAAATCGGGGTGTTGATTGCATGAAATTTCAATTTAAGTTTACGAACCGTTAACGGTTTCGGGTTTTTACTTTTTTTGTTCTTCTTTTTTGGGTTTTACTTTTTTATTGCCAGTGCTGGTTTTCTTTTTACTGGTCGATTTTTTCACGGCTGTTTCAAGCAGTTTTATTTTAAGATCTTTTTCGTTAAGCTTTTTGCGCAGCAAGGCAATTTCCTGTTCTTGTTCGCTTTCGGGCACAAAACGGTTAAGGCGAAGGGTGAAATCGGCCAAAACGTTCATGTAATTAATAAAAGCTTCGTAGGGCGAGTCGTATGGGTTAAAATATTTATGCACCTCGCCATCGGAGAAGAATTTGGTGCACATGTAATAAAAGTGGTCGCTTATCTGCAAGTATTCCCAGTCCTTCTGAATGTCGGGATCGGAGCATTGAGCAACTCTGTCCTTTAACGCGTAAAGCTTATCGAAAGCTTCTTGCTGAAGCTCGTTTCCCAGCCATGCCGATAAGTCGCGCTCTTCGTCGGCCCACGATATGGGGTGTGGGACATGAACCGGCGATATGGGTTGAAGCAACTTTATGGTTTCCGATGGTGTTTTAAACTGAATATCGCCTGCTGCGAGTATTTTATTTGGCATATCGGACAAGAAATTAAATATGCCGGTATCCATTTTCTGGTGTTCTCCAAATGTTTCATAATCCATAAAAAGATTGATGATATCTTCGTTGGCATCGGTGGCTTTAATCCAGTTTGCAAATTTAGTAGCGGTTAGAGGGTATTCCGACCACGATGAGTTGGAAAAACGGAACGAAATGTCGTCGCTGAGTTTATAATTACGTAATAAAATTTTCAGCCTTGGATGAATGGCATTGGTGTAAATAAAATTGGAGCTTTTCCAACCTAGAACATGCTTTGCGCCTTCGGTTAGCATTCCCTTAAAGCCCATGTCGTGTACTTTTGCACCTATTTCGTCGGAATAAATAAGCTCAGTATTACGAAAAACCTTCGGGCTTTGTTCAAAATGTTTTTGAATCAATTCGTCGTGTTTTCTAACCTGTTGTTCAAACAAATCGTTGTCTTTAAGTGCCGAGAGCGAATGCGAATATGTTTCGGATAGAAACTCTACGCAGCCGGTTTGTGCCAGTTTTTTAAACGAGTCGATTACTTCGGGTGCATAAAGCTCGAATTGTTCCAGTGCAATGCCCGAAAGCGAAAAGGCAACTTTGAATTTTCCCTGATGTTTTTTAATTGCTTCGAGCAATACTTTATTGGCTGGCAAATAGCAGTCGTCGGCTACTTTGCGTAGGATGGTTTCGTTGGCATAATCGTCGTAGTAATACGAGTCGTTACCAATGTCGAAAAAGCGATAACGTCGAAATCGAAATGGTTGATGCAGTTGAAAATAGAGACATATTGTTTTCATTCGTTGTTGTTTTTAATGTTTGTAAGTGTTGGGTTTAATGCTTCGAGGTAAATATCCCGTACATGTTCTGCCGAGTTTTTCCATTGCAAGTTGTCAACTTCGCCACGGGCATTTTTAATAAAGGTTTTTGATAAGGCGGGATATTTTATAATGGCGTGTATGGCATCGGCCATTGCGTTTACGTCCCAAAAATCGATTTTTATGGCGTGTTTCAGTATTTCCGACACACCCGACTGTTTCGAGATGATTACCGGCACATTGCTTTGCATGGCTTCAAGAGGCGATATTCCGAAAGGCTCCGAAATGGAGGGCATCACATACACATCGCTGAGTTTAAACATTTGAAAAACATCGTTTCCATGTAAAAAACCGGTAAAGTGAAAGTGGTCGGCTATGCCTAGTTGGGCAGCTCGCCGAATCATAGCATTCATCATGTCGCCGCTGCCGGCCATTACAAAACGAACATTTTTTGTGCGCATTAATACCTGGTGGGCGGCTTCAATAAAGTATTCAGGGCCTTTTTGCATGGTAATGCGTCCTAAAAAAGTAACAATTTTTTCGTTGATGCCTTTTTTGAGGGTTAATTTTTCGGCGTATTCAACCGGTTCAACCGCATTATATACGGTTACGACTTTGTCGGGCGAGATACCGTACTTTTCGATTACAATGTTGCGGGTTAGGTTGCTAACGGTAATAATTTTGTCGGCAGCTTCCATACCCTCGCGTTCAATGGCATAAACTTTAGGGTTAACGCTTCCGCCACTTCGGTCGAAATCGGTTGCATGTACATGAATTACCAGAGGCTTACCCGATGCTTTTTTGGCAGCTATCCCGGCCGGGTATGCCAGCCAGTCGTGGGCATGGATAAGGTCGAAGTCGTTGTCGCTGGCAATCGATTCGGCAACTAGTGCGTAGTTGTATATTTCGGCAATAAGGTTTTCACCATATTTGCCTGTAAAAATAATTCTTCCCTGATCGTCGGTTTCGATAAATTTTGTTTTGCCCGATTTTCGGGCACTGGTCAGTTTCCAAAATTCATCGGGGTCGGTGTAGGGAATTATTTTCGAATCGACCTCGTAATAATCGATTTTTTGCTGAGTGTTGTGGAACTGGATTTTCTTTTTGGTAACCGGAATGTCGCCTGCCCCAATCAATTGTATGGTGCTCTGGTCTTCGTCACCATAAGCCTTAGGTACCACAAACAGAACATCTACATCGTTAAATGTAGAAAGCCCTTTGGTTAGTCCGTAGCAGGCTGTTCCGAGCCCTCCCGATATATGTGGCGGAAATTCCCAGCCAAACATTAATATTCTCATTCCTAAAAAATTTATAGATCTTTGGTGTGTGTTCTTTCTGTTTATAAAGCCTGATGGTTTTCAACCATAAAATGAGCTCGTATAATTTCTCCTATATTCCATGCTTGCGAAATGGCACCCCTGCATTCATGTGGCGGGTTTCCGCTGTAAAGTTCCGAAATAGAACCTATACAGCCCCTGCTCATCTCTTCTTCGAAGCCATCCATAATGCTTTTTGCAAACGAAATTCCGCTATGCTTGTGTACTTTTAGATAGGCTTCGATAAAAAAGCCAATCAACCATGGGTGTGCCGTGCCCTGGTGGGTTGCTTTTTCGCGTGTTGTTTCGTCTCCGTCGTATTTGCCTTCGTATAAAGGGTTTTTGGGCGATAGGGTTCGAAGCCCTCTGGCGGTTAACAGGTCTTTATTGGCAAGACTTATAATGCTTTTTTTCATTTCTTTCGAAAGGGGTGAATAATCCATAGCAGCTGCAATTACCTGGTTTGGACGGACATCGTAATTGCACTGGCCATTTTGGCAATAATCGGCCAGGTATTGGCGTTTTTCGTCCCAAAATGTTTCTATAAACGATGTTTCGGCTTGTTGAGCAATAGGTGTCCACTCATTTACAAACTTTTTCTCGTTTGCATTTTCGGCCAGCTCGATGGAGTATTTTAGAGCGTTGTACCATAGTGCATTGATTTCGACAGCCATGCCATACCGCGGTGTTACAGGTACCCCGTTTGCATAAGCATTCATCCATGTTAATGCAACCCCGTCTGTGTGAGCATTAATTAACCCATTATCAAGCATTTTTATGTTAAAGTCGGTTCCGTTTTTATAGGCATTTAATATTGAAGTGAATATTTTCTTATAGCTTTTCCATACTTCGGCCGGGCCACCCAGGTCGCCAGTGAGTTTCTGGATTGTCCAGAAAAACCACAACGGAGCATCGGCACTTGCGTAATTGCTGTCGATTCTTCCCCATTTTGCCGGAAATAATCCGTTTTTTAGTCGTTTGATGTTGGTGCGTAATATCCGTTTAATTAAGGTTGGGTCTTCCATGGCATACGATAAACCGGGAAGCGCGACAAAGGTTTGATTGATGCGCCCGTTGTACCATGGAAAACCGGCCAGGATATCGGTAAACTCGTTCGTTTTCACAAAAAACTGTTCAGCCGAGTTATGCAGGCAGCCAAAAAATGAAGTTCGGGGCGTTTTCTTTTTCAATTCAGCATTAAATTTGCGCTGAAGTTGTTTCGGAAATGCTTCGAACGTAGCACCTGAAAAAATAATACTTTCTCCTTTTTTTATGTCGGTTTCGAAATATCCGGGTACATATAAATCTTCGAGGTAATCGTAGCCCCGCATTTTTTCTTTGTAGTATTCAATATCATAATACCAGTCGGGATTCGCTATGTATTCGTTCTTTTTTGTGAGTTGAAGATGCAATTCGGGATACCCTTCGTACATTTTAACTTTTATGCCATTCTCAACAGGGGTGTAATGGGTGTTTACGTTCATGTTGCTTTTGCTGAGCATGTGCATGTTACGAAAGGCTAAAAAGGGTTTAAGCCGAAGCCTTGTTGGCGAATGGGCTTCTACCAGTGTATAACGGATAAGTACCTGTTCGGTTTGCTCAACTAAAAGCGTTTCCATGGTTAATATTACTCCACCAATACGGTAAGTTATTACCGGTATCAGTTTGCATTCAAAATCGCGAATGTATTTATGTCCTTTGGGCTCGTAGTTTTCGCCTTTAAACTTATGAATTCCAAGATTAAACTCGGAACCGTGTTGTATAATGGTTGCGTCGAGGGTGGAAAGCAATACATGTTTCCCGCCGTCTAACGTATAATTTGGGCACACCAGCAACCCATGATATTTTCGAGTATTACAGCCCGACAACGATGTGCAGCTGTACGATCCGGCTCTGTTCGAGTGGAGTACCTCGCGCTTGAGCGAATATTCAAGGTTAACCAGTTCTTTTTTATCAAATTTTAGATAGCTCATTGTTTAACAATAAATTAAGTTAATAGTGAAGCTGAACGTTGCTTCATTGCTCGTTCATAAGTTGAATAAAGTGTTTTTTTTCGGTATGTAAGTTAATAAAAGGTTGGGTATTTTCAAGCTTTTCAATTTTTTTTAAAATGGAAGACGAAAACATTTTAATTTCTTCTCGATTGTTGTGCAATACCTTGTGCGATGCTGCTTTTATAATTTTTTCAATCTCAGATATTTGCTGAATTGTATTCGAATCAAAAAAGGTCGTTTTAAATATTTCGTAAATGTATTTTTGCGCGCTTGTCGAAATATGTGTCATATCGTCGGCATAAAAGCGGTAGTCTCTAAGTTCGTCGTTTACAATTTCATACGAGGGGAAATAATACAATCTGTCTGCATCCGATTCTACTAATTCATTAATAGCCAGCAATAGCGTTGCTTTGCTAAGCTGGTTCTCATGAGCTCCGTCTTTTAAATGCTTTACTGGGCTAACTGTAAATATTATTTTTAATGTGGGATTAAAAACACACAATTGATTTATAACAGCTTTCCATTGCTTTACGATTGTTTCAACTGGAAGTCGTTCGCGGATGAAAGCCGATGCGGGTAATTTGTGGCAGTTGGCAACCACTTTCCCGTTATCGCGATATTGATAAATCCAGGCTGTACCAAAAGTTACGAATAGAAATTCGGCTGTCTTTAAAATAGAATACGCTTCAGCGATGCTGGTATTTGCAGTGTCTAACAGCTTGTTTTTGTTCATATTCGAAAAGCTTCCATGTAAATCGAAGGAATGCCACAGATTGTTGTGGAATAGTAAATCATCTTCGGTAAACCGATTGGAGAGAATGCTTCGTTTTAATGCATTTTCAATAGATAAGGGGTTGTATAAAACTCCATATGGATTTAATAAAAGATTGAATTTGTGATTTCGTAATTGCTTGCCAATATTATCGGAAAAGCACGAGCCAATTACAAATAAATTCGATTGGTGCGATATCCGGAACGTAGGCTTTTCGAATTGTACTTTTGTAAGCAAAGGGTTGTTCATACTATTATATAATGTGTTTTGAATAGGTATTTGTTAAAAACCGACGGTCGGTGGTGTTGAAATTACGTTTAAAAATTCAAAATTGGTGATTTTTAGCGATAAATAGCGCTCTTTGTTTATTAAATTGTTATTTACAATAGTATAACATTTTCTTTCAATTGGCACATGGATGTATTCAAACTCATTCGGTTACATTTGCAAAAAAAAATAGTATGATCGATACCCATTCGCATATT